>JAITED010000135.1 GCA_031282235.1 Propionibacteriaceae bacterium
CAAAAATGTCGGCTCCGTGGCGTAAGGTTCCTGACATGGAAAACGTTGGGATGCAGCCGAGTCTGGAGGATTTGGGCACCCCTTTGTCTGAGGTGCGTTTCTGCGTCGTCGATTTAGAGACCACGGGCACCGCCAACCAATCCGGCATCACTGAGATTGGCGCGGTGTTGGTGCAGGGTGGGGAGACGGTGGGCGAGTTCTCCACCCTAGTCAACCCGGAAGAACACATTCCAGCGATGATTACGGTGCTCACTGGCATCACCGACGCGATGGTTGCTGATGCTCCAGTGTTGCGGGAAGTGTTCCCGAGCTTTTTACAGTTCGCGGCGGGCAGTGTATTGGTGGCGCACAACGCCCGCTTCGACGTCGGTTTCTTGAAATACGCCGCGAAACAGTTGGATTACGAGTGGCCGGGGTTCAAGGTGGTAGATACTCTGACGCTGGCTCGCCACACCCTGTTGCGCGATGAGGTGCCGAACTACAAGCTGGGTACGCTGGCAGCGTATTTTCGTACCCCGGTGAAACCCGACCACCGGGCGCTCTCGGATGCGCAAGCCACCGTGTCCGTGCTGTATGGGCTGTTGGAGCGGCTGGGCAACCTCGGCGTGAACACCTTAGAGGACTTGTCAGAGTTCACCTCCCACGTCTCCCCAGCTAGGCGGGCAAAGCGGGTGTGGGCAAAGGCGCTGCCCGATGCGCCGGGGGTCTACTGGTTTTACCGCGACAACCCCCGGGGCTCCGGTGGCTCCCGCAACTCCAATAGCTCCAACGGCTCCAACAGTTCCAACGGCTCTGGTGCCAACAGTGAGCGCGAGATTCTCTACGTCGGTAAATCCACCAACCTGCATCGCCGGGTGGCTTCGTATTTCACCGCTGCCGAGACCCGGCCCCGGATGGAAGATATGCTGCGTATCGCGCACGGGGTGGCGTATCTAACCACCGAAACCCCACTGGAAGCGGCGGTGCGCGAACTGCGGCTAATCGCCTCCCACGACCCGTACTTCAATCGGCGCTCTCGGCGGCAAGACCGGGTGCTGTGGCTGCAACTCACGCGCGAACGCTGGCCGAAGCTGACGGTGGTGACGCGCCCCCGCTCCGCTGCGGACATAATCGGCCCTTTCTCGTCGCGCCTCGATGCTGAGCAGACCAAAATGGCGCTGCAGGATGCTTGGCGGCTGCGTTCCTGCACTGGGGCAATCAGCAAAGCCGCCAGCGCTGGATGCGCGCTCGCTGAGCTGGGAAAATGTATCGCCCCTTGTCAAGTGGTTGATAGTGACGAATACGCCGCTGCGGTGGCTGGGGTTAGGGATGCCCTAAACGGCGAGCTGCGCCCCACGCTGCAGCGCACTGGGAGCCGTATCCGCACCTTGGCTGCCGCAGAGCGGTTTGAGGAGGCTGGCATTCTCACGCACCGGCTCACCGCGTATGCGACCAGTCTGCTGCGCAAAGTCCGGCTCATCGGAGTTTCGCAGTGCCCCGAGATTGTGGCCGCACAGTTGGTCGATGAGCGCTGGCAGATACACGTAATCCGCTACGGCATGTTGGCGGCAGCCAAAGTGGCCACCCCCGGCTTTAACCCGCTCACAGTGGCGGAGCAGGCAGTTGCGGCGGCGGCCAGTGTGGTGCCGCAAACCCCAGGGTTGCCCGCCGGTTCCGTGGAGGAAGCGGCGCTCATCGCCGACTGGCTAGAACAACCCGGCGTTCGCCTCATCAGTATTGCGGGCGATTGGGCTTGGCCGCTTACCGCCGGGGTTGCCCCCGACGCGCTGCCGGGTGTCGTATTGGGCTAATCGATAATCGCTACGGATTCGATGACCACATCCGCAACCGGCCTATCCATCCGGCCAGTGCGCGTGGTGCTGATAGCATCCACCACCGCCTGGGACTCCGGGTCAGTGACCGCTCCGAAGATGGTGTGGTTGCGGTTCAGCCATGGGGTCGCCGCCACGGTGATGAAAAACTGGGAACCGTTCGTGCCTGAACCATCCGGGTTTTTGCCCGCGTTAGCCATCGCCAACAGGTAGGGGCGGTCAAACACCAACTCCGGGTGAATCTCGTCATCGAACGTATAGCCGGGGCCGCCGCGCCCGGTTCCGGTGGGGTCGCCACCTTGAATCATGAAACCCGGGATGACGCGGTGAAAGATAAGCCCGTCGTAAAACGGCCCTGAGCTACGCCCCGCCGTATCCCGATACGCCTTGTCGCCTTTCGCCAAACCGACGAAGTTCGCCACCGTCTTTGGGGCATGGTCTGGGAACAGCTCAATAGTGATGTCTCCGAAGTTGGTGTGCAATACCGCCTGACTCATTTAATGATGTCCTTTCATCTCGCGTATTCGCCGTCCATAATTATCCCTCATACCGTGTTTAAGTGCGATTTGTCCAGTAATCTTGTGGTAAGGGACTGGTGTCAAGGACATAACAATTCGCACAAAGGGGAGCGCAGATGAGCACCAAAAAGTGTCACGGATTTTTTATAACCCTCGCGTTGGCTGGTGCCGCCGCAGTCGCTGCGGGGCTGGTCAAGAAATACGGCTGCTGCTGCGAGGGTGAGTGCGCCGCCCCGGACGCAGTACAGCCAGAGGAGGCAGCACCGGAGGACACCACTGAACCAACGGAATCAACCCCCGCGGCAACGGAAACCTCCGATACCGGGGAAGCTGATACAGAGGAAACGCCCAAACGGGCACGTTACGGCAAAGATAGTTTCACTGGGGATGACCCGCCGGAGGGGTTCACCATCAAGGGCAACGAGCGTTCCATGAAGTATCACACGCCCGATTCAGCGAGCTACGAGCGCACCAACGCCGACGTGTGGTTCAGCAGCCCAGAGGTGGCAGAACGCGCCGGTTTCACCCGCGCCCAGCGGTAGCCGAAGCCCAGCCAGCATGAGCGGGCAGTTATTATCCTGGTTAGTTTGGGCAACAGCGGCGTTGGCGCTCACTGCGCTACACGCGCTGCTCATAGTGCCCCGCTTGCGAGAACCGGATGATGCCGCAACGCTGGGGAAACGCCCTTATGCCAGCCTAGCTACTCCCCTATCTTTAAGTGTGCTTGCGGCGTTAGCCGTTGTCACGCAGGGGGTGAGCGCCGCCGTGAGCGCCGAGTTGCGCCTGCTGTGGCTGGTAGCGGGTTCCAGTTTGTTGACCCTAATCTGGGTGGATGCGCTCACCACTTGGCTGCCCACCCCACTGTTACACCTAGTGGCCGGGGAGTTGCTGGTGGCGCTGCTGCTCGGCGCCGCGCTCTCCCCCACTCCCGGCACGTTGCTCAGCCGCGCTGCCGCCGGGGCGCTCGCTAACGGCGTAATCTTCGCCCTGTTGTGGTGGTTCGGTGACGGGTTAGGGTTCGGTGACGTGCGCCTAGCCCCACTCAGCGGCGCCATCGCAGGCACCCTCGGGATCACCGGTTGGTACACCGCCCTACTGCTGGGGGCGCTAGCGGGCGTGCTCTGGGGTTTGAGCGCCAAACGCCACCCCGCACCCGGCACCACTAGCGGCTTCGCATACGGCCCCGCGCTCTGGTTCGGCCCCTACGCCGCCTACCTGTGGTTGGCGTTGGTTTAAGCTCCAGAACGTATAGAAACTTCAGCTCTCGTTTTGGTGGCGACTGGAGATGCCGGCTTCGGGGTCGGCTTCGGCTTCCAGCGGCGTATCGGTGCCTTTGCGCACTCCGCGCAACAAGGCAGCTATCACCTGTGGGAACTGTAGTGGGTCTATCGGCAGGCGGGATACGGCTTCGGCACGCGACCAAGTGGCCAACCACGCATCGGCTTCCCGAGCCACCAGCAACACGATGGGCAGCGTGACGCTGAGTTCGTTTTTGATAGTACGCGCCACCCCCATGCCGCCGTACGGGGTGGCTTCCGCATCCGCAATCAGCAGGTCAAAACCGCCCAAGCGCAGCGCGTCAAACAACTCCGGTGCTGTGGTGAACTCGCTGACCACTACGGGCATCCCATACGCCACCCGCGCACCCAGCGCGGCTTTTACCGCCTCGCGGGTAGCAGAGTCGGATGAGTAAAGCGCGATCGCCGCGGCAGCCACCTACGCTGTGCCGTCCTGTGCAGGAGTTGGGGCAACGCCCGCAGCAGCGGGGGGCACCACTTCGGCCTCCACCACGCTCGGAGCCGCAGCCGGTGCGGCGGCAATCTCCGGCTTGGGGGCGGAACCGATAGCCAACGCCGCTTTCATCGCAGCCAACTCACTTTCGACTCCGGAAGATGAAGCCATCGCCTCCAGCTCGCGGGTGATGTCGTCCTTATAGGTGAGCGACGGATCCTCCAACGCCCCACTGGCTAACAGTTCATCTACGGCACTGGCGCGCGCCTGCATCTCCTGCGTCTTGTCCTGCGCACGCTGAATGGCGCGACCCACGTCCCCGAACTCGTCGGAGAGACCAGTGAACGCCTCGTTGACCCGCGTCTGCGCTTCAGCCGCCGAGTAGGTGGCTTTTATGGTTTCTTTCTGGGTGCGGAAAGAATCTATCCGTTGCTGGAGCTGAGTGGAGGCACGTATTAACTTCTCCTCCTCGCCCTGCAGCAAATCGTGTTGCGCCTTGAGGTCGTTCATCTGCACTTGCAGCCCTGACTTGCGCGTCAGCGCCTCCCGCGCCAAATCCTCGCGCCCGGCGGCCAGCGCTTGCTGCGCCGCTAACGTCATCTTTTCGACTTCTTTACCGAGTTGTGTCACCTGGATTTCGACACGCTTGCGGCTGGTGGCGACATCAGCCACCCCGCGGCGCACCCGTACCAACAACTCCTGCTGCTTCTTATACGAGTAATCCAGCGTTTCACGCGGATCCTCAAAATGGTCGAGAGCCTTGTCAGCCTTCGACTTAAACAGCATGATGAACCTTTCCCACAGGCTAGCCATTATGTGCGTGTCCTTCCAATTTTCGTTTACGCCACTGCCCGACTCGCACCCGCTAAACGGTGTTAATACGCGCGCTGTCAAGTCTAGGCTAAAGCCTAGCCGGAAAACGGCGCACACGTAACACTTCTCACCGTTATATCGCAACATGTCGCATCCTCGTAATCTCCATTAGACTTATACGGCTACGCAAACATAGCCAAGAAATATCGGAGGGCATAAGTGGGACTGTTCAGCAGCTACACCCAGGAGAGCAGCAAGAAAGCTGCCGCGAATACGGCTTACGTTCCTCCTGCTGCAATCGAAGCCGACGCATCGGGTAAGAAAAATCGCCCCACCCGTAGCCGCAAGGAAGCGGAAGCGGCACGCATGGCAGTTTTGCACCCCAAGCTCACCAAAAAAGAGGCGCAGGCACGCGACAGGCAGGCTGCCAACAAGCGCAGCGCCCAACGTCTCGTCGAATACGAACAGACGCCAGAGCGAGTGTTGCTGCGTAACTACATCGATTCCCGGTGGTCGCTGACCGAGTTCATGTTGCCCATCATGGTAGTTATGCTGGTCGTATCGCTGCTGGGGGCTGCGTTCCCCACGCTGGTGTTCGGGGTCACTATCGGGTTATACGTGCTGGCCGCAATCTCGGTGGTGAACATGTTCTTGACGTGGCGCGGCTTCAAGGAGGAGTTGCAACTGCGTTACCCTGGGGCTTCCTCCAAAGGGCTGCTGGGCACCATGATTTCGCGCATGATGGCGATGCGCAGGTTGCGCAACCCCGGCCCGGTAGTGGCGCGCGGGGAAGCGTATTAAGCCCCCTTCATTGAAGGGGGTGGCAGGCGAAGCCTGACGGGGGTTATTAAGCTATAGGAAGTATAAGGAGGTTGGCGCACATGTTTCACTGGGTGGCGGTAGATGATAAAGGAAACAGCATCGACGCGGGCGACGCCGCCGAGGTCGGCTTGGATGGGCAGTGGGAGACCCAACAGGCAGCGGAGGCGTGGCTGGGACAGATGTGGGAAGAACTGCTTTTCTACGAAGTGGCAGAAGTCAGCCTGTACCGAGACGACGAGTTGGTGATGGAGCCGATGAAGTTGAGCGAGTAATGGCTGCTAACATGGCTTAAGCTGGGCGGCAGCGCCCGTATATAACGTTTACGTAACGCACTGGAAATTGGGAGACCTCATGGCAAGCGAAAGAGCTAAAGCCCTAGCTGAGCGGCAGAAAGCGGAGGCTAAAGCCGCCCGCGAGGCGAAAAAACACTCGGATAATCCCGACGATTGGGGTATCTGGCGGCGGCTGGTGGCCACCGTAAAGATGATCAACGAGGTCGAGCCAAACGCCAAATGGATTCTTATTGGGGTGCCGCTGGCCATCCTCATCACCGCTGCCGTCGTCGGTATCGTCATCGGCCACTGGATTCAGGGGCTGATTTGGGGAGTGCTGCTGGCGGCGTCGGCGTTGTTGCTGCTGATAGGGCGTATCGGTCGAAAAGCCGCGTTCAAGCGTTCTAAAGGACAGCCCGGTTACGCGCAGGTAGCGCTGGCGATGCTCCCTGAGAAGAAGTGGTCGCACACTGTAGCTATCGAGGTGAACCGGCAGCAGGATTGCGTGCATCGCGTAGTCGGCCCGGGGGGGCTGATTCTGGTGGGCGACGGGGACGCCAACCGCGTGAAGCCGCTGCTCTCCAACGCAAAGCGCCGTCACGATGGCGTGAGCTACGACGCAGAGGTCATCACCCTCTCCGCTGGCGATGGCGAGGGCCAGATTCCGGTGGAGCAACTCACAAAATACATCCAAAAGTTGCCCAAGAAGCTTTCCGAGACCCAAATCCAGGAGCTAGAGGTACGTCTCAAGGCGCTGGATGCCATGCGGGGCAGGTTGCCGATACCTAAAGGGCCGCTGCCCAACGTCAAAGCCAACCGGCGGGCGCTGCGAGGGCGCTAAGAGGGGCACTCAACGTATTAATTAATACGTTTAAGTGCGAGCAACACACATTTATATATAAACGCTATATAGGCTCAAGGAGGGCTGGTTGCCGTGTTCGGGGTGCTGGGAGCTATGGAGGAGGAAGTCAAGGCGTTACGTATGTCCTTGGCTCGCCCCATCACTAAGACGGTGCTGGGGATTCAGGTGACCAGTGGCCAACTGGACGGCACCGAACTGCTGCTGGCACGCTCCGGTGTCGGCAAGGTGAACGCCGCACTCGCCACCGCCGCGCTGGTGCAGTTGGGGGCTACCAAAGTGGTGTTCACCGGCATGGCGGGGGGCATCGGAGACGGCGTAAAACTCGGTGACGTGGTGGTCGCCACCGATTTAGTGCAACACGATATCGACGTGACCGCTATGGGGCGCAAACCCGGCGAACTGCTGGATGAGCCCTTGTCGTGGCCTACCGACCCCGCGCTGTCCGCCGATTTGGCGCTGGCAGCCGCCGCGCACGCCGCCACCGTACACCGAGGGCGCATCGCCTCCGGCGACCAGTTCATCGCCTCCCCCAGCGTTGCGAAACGTATCGCCGCCCAGTTCGGGGCTATCGCCGTAGAGATGGAGGGCGCCGCTTGCGCCCAAGTGGCGGCGAAACTCCAAGTGGAAGTGGGGATACTGCGCTGGATCTCCGACACCGCCGATGAAAAAGCGAGCACCGACTTCCCGGCGTTCTGTAACCACATCGCCGAACTAGACCTAGCGATTTTACGCACCCTAGTAGCCCACTAACCCCCATCGGCTGCGCCAACCCCCCCTTTGCAAAGGGAGCGCAAACAGAAACCGTAACACAACCGCCGCTAATTTACTTGTTCGTTACATGGGCGATACGTGAACGGGGGGGACGCCCGGATAGGCTTGATAGGTAGTACTTATTGGGCGCATAGCGCCCAGACCTAACATTTCGGAGGATACATGTTTAAGAGCGCCGATGAACTTCTTGGCTACATCAAAGACGAGGGCATTGAGATGATTGATGTTCGCTTCTGCGACCTGCCGGGCATCATGCAGCATTTCACCGTACCAGCGGGTTCGTTCGACCAGAGCGTATTCGAGGATGGCTTGGCGTTCGACGGGTCGTCCGTCACCGGGTTCCAGAAAATCAACGAATCGGATATGGCGCTGTTGCCCGACCCCACCACCGCTTTCATTGACCCGTTCCGCAAAGCGAAAACGTTGGTGGTGAACTTCTTCGTACACGACCCCATCACTAAAGAGGCCTACAGCCGCGACCCGCGTAACGTCGCCCGCAAAGCTGAGGCGTATCTTTCCGCTTCCGGCATCGGCGATCAGGTGTTCATGGCCCCGGAAGCCGAGTTTTACGTATTCGACGATGTGCGTTACGGCACTGACAACCACTCCTCCCTATATACGGTGGATGCGGAGGCGGCTCCTTGGAACTCCACCCGCGCGGAGGAACGCGGCAACTTGGGCTATAAAGTCAAGACGAAGGGAGGCTACTTCCCGGTGGCTCCTAGCGACCATTACGGCGACCTGCGCGACGAGATGGTGAAGCATCTGGAGGCCGCGGGGTTGGTCATCGAACGGGCGCATCACGAGGTGGGCGCTGCGGGGCAGGCAGAGATTAACTGGCGTTTTGATACGCTGCTGACAAGCGCAGATAATGTGATGCTGTTTAAGTACATCGTCAAGAACACCGCGGTGGCCAACGGCAAAACCGCCACGTTCATGCCGAAACCCATCTTCGGCGACAACGGCTCCGGAATGCACGTCCACTCCTCGCTGTGGAAAGGCGGCGTGCCGCTGTTCTACGATGCCAACAACTACGGGTCGCTCTCCGACACCGCCCGTTGGTACATCGGCGGGCTGTTGCGCCACGCGCCTGCGATTCTGGCGTTCACCAACCCGACCGTCAACAGCTATCACCGGCTGGTGCCCGGCTTCGAAGCTCCGGTCAACTTGGTGTATTCGGCACGCAACCGCTCTGCGGCCATCCGTATCCCGATCACCGGCACCAACCCGAAAGCGAAGCGCGTTGAGTTCCGTTGCCCCGACCCGGCCAGCAACCCGTATCTCGCATTCGCCGCGATTCTGTTGGCTGGCTTGGATGGGGTGGTGAACCGTATTGAGCCGCCCGCCCCCATCGACAAGGATCTGTACGAACTGCCGCCGGAGGAGCACGCCAACATCCCACAGGTGCCCGGTTCACTCGGAGAGGTGCTAGCCGCGCTGCAGGCCGACAGCGACTTCCTGCTGGCGGGCGACGTGTTCACTCAAGACCTCATCGACACTTGGATTGAGCTGAAGCAGGGCGAGTTGGATGCCATTCGGTTGCGTCCGCACCCCTACGAGTTCGATATGTACTTCGCTATCTAGGCGCTGCAACGCTACGCTATGTAGCGAAGCGCAACCGGGGTGGCTCTTTAAGTCAGGGAGAGCTGCCCCGGTTTCGTTTGCCGCCACAACTACAGCTTCTCTCCCGCCAACGCTGAGAAATCGTGCTCGCCGTGTCCGGCGCGCCGGGCACGCTCCAACGACGCAAAAGCGGCGGTAAGGGCGGGGAGCGCTAAACCACCGGCTACCGCGAACATCAGGTCTACGTCTTTGGCTAGCAGGTTGGTGGAGAACTGGGTGGGTTCCCAAGCGTGGTTTTTGATGGTGGCACCTTTCATGCCGGCGATGGTCGCCAGCGGGGTTTTGGCTAACCCGGTGAGCGCCAGCCCCTCATCCAGAGTTAAACCCCCGGCTTCGGCGATGGTGAGCGCTTCGACTAGCGCCTGCACCCCGACCGCTAAACCGTAGTTGACTACCAGTTTCCCGACTCCGGCTTTGGCGGCGGTGTCGTATTCGATGATACGTTCCGGGTCAGCCCACAGGCTCACGATGGAGCGAGCGAGGCTACGGGCTTCCGCGTCAGCAGCGCCGAGCAGCACCCCAAGGTCGCGGTTTCGAGCCGGGCCGAGCGAACCCAACACCGGCGCGTGTACATAGCGTATCCCCCGCGCCGCCGCCCAATCGGCGCACTCGGCGGCGAAATGTGGCCCTACGGTGGTGATGTCCACCCACACTGCGCCCGTACTCCACGGCAACTCCGCGTCTAAAACCACTTCCCGCACCGAATCCGGCCCGAAGAAGCAAGTGAATACGACCTCAGCATCTGCGACCGCCGCCGCACTGGAGAGCGCCACCGTCGCCCCCAAATCTAAGAAAGGTTCCGCTTTCGCAGCGTCCCGATTCCAAACTGTCAGCGTATGTTCGCTGGCCGCAACATGCCCGGCGAGGATAGCCCCCATGCGCCCCAACCCCAGAAAAGCGATATTCATACGCCCAGCCTAGATGATTAACCCCGCTGAATGCGTCGTACTCGACACCGCGAGACCTCACAACCGGGCTAATAGCTCCGCTTTCTTGGCACTAAACTCGCTTTCGGTCAGGATGCCTTGGTCGCGCAGGTCGGCAAGTTGGGCGATGGCGGCGATGATGCCAGCGGCATCTGGGACACCGCGATTGGGGGCTGCTCCCGGTGTGGCGGGGTTCGCCGTTGCAGCAATTGGGGAAATATCAGCCACGCTATCGGCAGTGGCAGTTGTTGCGCTCCCCTCCGATTGCCAGCCGGACTGGGGAGTCGGAGCCGTGGAACGCGGAGCGCGTATGGGGCGGAACGCTTTAGCGGGACGGGTCATCTCCACCGCCGGCGGCACCCCCGGGTCATCTTCCTCCGCGCCGAAAGCAGCAAAATCTGTGGGAGGTTTGCTCCCCGGCCGCCAAATCTCCGGCTTGAGCGCCACGGTGGGTTCCTCAATCTGGCTTGGTTCCTGCCCCAAATCGTGCTCAATGAGCTCTTTCAACTCCACGAATGCGGCGTGCTGCCGAAAGTTGAACATCATGGCGTATTCATCAAGCTGCGCCGCCGCAATGTCGTCCTTGCGCCCATATACGCCCAGCAGCTTGTTCTGCACCTTAGCCAACGGATCATCCACCCGTAAAAACTGAATGAAACCCGCGCCATGCCCCCGCTTAGCGCGCCGGAAACGTATCCCCGAAATCTCGTGCAACCGCAGCGTGTTTACGCCTTTCATGCCTGTCAGCGTATTCCAAACCCCAGAGCGCACAATCGAAACGCGCTGCCCGTCGTACTCCACCCAGCCGCCGGTTCCCTGCACCTGCATCGTTTCCATGCCACAAGGTTACTCGCTCGGCAATGATTCGCCGGCACCGGTATAGCGCACGAATAACCAGCACCGAAAAGAGGGATAGTACGTGCTACAGCGATTAGGCTGGTGGCGTGGACTTTCGCAATATTTACGCGCAGGGGTTTGCGCGGGTGGCGGCTCGGGTTTTGCCGGTGCGGGACGCTGACCCGGCGGCTAATGCGGCTGCGGTTATTGATGACGCTACCCAGCTCAGCGCAGCGGGGGTGATGCTCGCCGTATATCCGGAGTTGAACCTTACGGGGTACGCGCTGGATGACCTGTTTTTGCAGCAACCGCTGTTGGATGCGGCGCGCTTGGCAGTTGCGGACGTCACCGCCGCTTCCGCTGAGTTGTTGCCGATTATCGTAGTGGGAGCGCCGTTGCATCACCGTAACCGGGTTTATAACTGCGCCGTGGTCATCCACCGTGGCGAAGTGCTGGGCGTGGTGCCGAAAAGCTATCTGCCGAATTACCGCGAGTTTTATGAGCGGCGCTGGTTCGCCCCCGGTGACGACATCGACGACGTTATCACGCTGGACGGACAAGAGATACCGTTTGGCTCCCGGCAACTGTTCACGGTTGAGGACGTGCCGGGGTTCACGCTGCACGTGGAGATTTGCGAGGACATGTGGGTGCCGGTGCCGCCATCGGCCACCGCCGCGCTCCACGGAGCAACCGTACTGGCTAACTTATCCTCATCACCGATCACTATCGGAAAAGCGGTGGATCGTAAACTGTTGGCGGCCAGCGCATCTGCCAGATGTCTAGCTGGCTACGTATTTGCTGCCGCTGGCCCAGGGGAATCGTCTACTGATTTGAGTTGGGACGGGCAGACGTTCGTATACGAATGCGGCGAACTGTTGGGCGAATCCGAGCGGTTCCC
>JAITED010000180.1 GCA_031282235.1 Propionibacteriaceae bacterium
CCACTAAAGCGATTCTCATTTAAGTCATTTTACTCGGCGGACAAGTCCAGAGCGCTTTTCGCACCGAAAGTAAAGCCTTTTGATAACCTGTTTCAGCTAAAATGTGCGGTGCGGCGTTAGGAATACGCCGACGCTACGTGCTTAAACCGGCTTTGCAACGAACGTTTCTGTCGCCCTTGCGCCGTAAGCTTAAACCCATGGGCGAGGATTTGTTTGGGGAACCACTGCCGGGCGGCACTGATGGCGGTTCCGGCTCCCTTGGGGCGGCGGCTTTGAGTGATGCGCCGCTGGCGGTGCGGATGCGCCCGCGCAGTGTGGATGAGATTGTGGGCCAGCAGCACCTGTTGGGGGCAGGGGCGCCGCTGAGAAGGCTAATTGCTGGCAATGCGCCGATGAGCGTGTTCCTGTGGGGGCCGCCGGGGGTGGGGAAAACCACTATCGCGGCGGTGGTGTCACACAGCACCAACCGGCGGTTTGTGGAGTTGTCTGCGGTCACAGCCGGGGTCAAAGAGGTACGAGACCAGATTGCGACTGCGCGGCGGATGCTGGCCAAAGGCCAATCCACGGTGTTGTTTATCGACGAGGTACACCGCTTCAACAAAGCGCAACAGGATGTGCTGCTGCCAGCGGTTGAGAACCGGCTGATTACTCTCATCGCCGCCACCACCGAGAACCCGTCGTTCTCCGTCATCGCGCCGCTGCTGTCCCGCTCGCTGCTGCTCACCTTGAAGCCACTCACCGATGCTGACCTGATTCAGTTGGTACGCCGCGCCCTCACCGATGAGCGCGGTTTACGCGGCGAGTTCACCTTGGCTGATGATGCGCTAGCTGACCTGTTGCGCCTAGCGGGTGGTGATGCGCGCCGAGTGCTCACCTACCTAGAAGAAGCCGCCGCCTCCGCTGCCGCTTTGGAGAGCAACGTCATTGATACTGCCGCTGTAGAGCGCGCGGTGGACAAAGCGGCGGTGCGCTATGACAAGGACGGTGACCAGCACTATGACGTGATTAGCGCGTTCATTAAAAGTATGCGCGGCTCCGACGTGCAGGCCGCACTGCACTATCTGGCGCGGATGTTGGAAGCCGGGGAGGATCCACGTTTCGTTGCCCGTCGAATAGTCATTTTGGCCAGTGAGGACATCGGTATGGCAGCTCCCTCCGTGCTGCAGACTGCGGTGGCTGCCGCCCAAGCGGTACAACTTATCGGGATGCCGGAGGCTCGTATCAACCTAGCCCACGCCGTAATCGCTGCCGCCACTGCTCCCAAATCAAACGCTGTAGTGGTGGCCGTAGACCACGCGATTAAAGATGTGCAAGCCGGGCGTATCGGGCAAGTGCCACCCCACCTGCGCGACTCCCACTACCCCAGCGCGGCGCGCTACGGGCACGGTGTGGAGTATCGCTACGCCCACGATTTCCCCGCTGGGGTCGTGGAGCAGCAGTATCTCCCGGATGAACTGCAGGACGTGCGTTATTACGTACCCACCGACCACGGTAACGAAGCCGCCATCGCCGAGCGGTTGCGTATCATCGAATCGATACTGCACCCCGGTGCTGCCACTCCCCCTACTCCTACCACTCACCCTACTCCTGCCACCTCTACCCCTCCCGCTACCTCTCTCCGCACCCCTACCTCTCCCACTACCCCTCCCACTCCCTCTACCCCTCCCACTCCCTCTATCCCTATCACCTCTGGCGTTGAACAACTCCTAGACCAGCCCGGCGGCGAACCCGCTCAAGTTTCTGAGATGTCTGCATCTGGCGCTGACTCAGCTAGCGCCTCGCAGCAGTAGCGTTGATACCAAGCATCCGGTTTGGCACCGTCCGCTAAGTAGCGCTGCCGCAGTTCCGCAGCGGCTTCCGCTAGCGACTCTTGGCGCTGTTCGCGGCGTATCTGCCCTCGGTCGTCGCGTACCGGCAGTAACAGTTGCCGTTCAGCTGGCAGTCCGTTCGCAAGCTCCCGCAGCCGTTCCAGCTGGGCGTCCACTTCGGCTCCGATGAGCGCTACGAAGTTGATGAGCCACATCGAGAACAGCGCCAATACGCCACCGGCTAGGGCACCGTACGTTTTGGTGTAGTTGGAGGTGCCGTCGAATACGTTGAGATACAACCCGAACCCCCAAAACACCACTATCACTGCCAGGATTGCTACCACTGCCCCCACCGATAGCAGGGCACGTCGCCGCCGTCTCACATTGGGGGTGATGTAATACAACGCCGCCAACACCGCGCTCACTAGCGAAATCGCTAGTGGAGTGCGCAGTGCCAACCAAGTTTTTGTGAGCGTGGAACCGATGTGTAACGTCTCATCCAACCACTGCGTCACCGGGTCAGATAAAATCATCGCCGCCAACGCCATGACGATAGCCACAATCATGGATGCGGTGAGCAGTAGCTGCATCGCTTTAAGTTTCAAGAACGGTCGCCCCTCCACCACCCCGAACACGGTGTTCATGGCGCGCCCGAAAGCTGCCACGTATTTAGAAGCTGACCAGATGGCTACCAACACTGCGAGCAGCAGCGTCCAAGTGGCTCCCGTACCCGTCAGGAATCCGCGCACCAGCCCCGCCAAAAACTGCGCCACCTCTTGTGAGACCACCGAGTCCAACAACTGCTCCAACGCCGGGACTAGCGTATCCGCGACCCCCAACAAACTGAGCAGTGAAACCACCGCCAACAGCAGTGGAAACGCCGAAAGAATCATGTAATACGTAAGCGCCCCTGCTTGGTCAGACAGCGAATCGCGCCCCACACTAAACCAAACTGAGCGCATCAACAGCCGCGCCCGCTCTCCCCATTTCACTCCCATACCGGAAATCTACTCCGGAACCCCTAAAAACACTGTGGCTTTCCGGGGCGCGCACTGGCAAGCTGCGCTAAAGCGTCCCGGATTCCCCTGCTTACGCTGGTTGCAACTCGCGCAACAGGTAGTCGTTCAACGCCTCTCTAGCAACGTCAGATGGCTTGCGTCCGCGTTGCTGCGCCAACGTATCCAGCATCGTTTTAGTTTGTTCTGGCAGCACTAAGTTCAAGACCGGAGAGCGTCTGCCCGGTGCGGTCAACGATGGCCTGCCCGCTTTGCGGGCTGCGGCGATGTAGTCCGCTAGGGTGTCCTCAAAAACATCATCTGCGGCAGATACGGTCGGGAAGTCCGCGGCCGTCATGGTTTCCAGCATCGCGCTGGCTTCTTCCGCGCTCATTCGCGGTGAGATTGTTTTCGTCATAATAGTTGCGTTTTCTTTAACCTGTCTTCTAATCTTTTATCTCTTGCGTCTAATTCGCTTTATTTCTTCGGGTTGGTTTCCGTAATTTTGTCTCACCTGTTGCGCCTAACGTGTCTCTCGCCGGTTGGCATTGAGTGGATAGCTTTCTCACCCCCCTGATAAGGAACCGTAATCACCTCAAGTTCGATACCCCGGTTATCCATTCCGACGTAGAGCACTCCTGGCTTGCCGCGATTGGTTGTTATCGGGATGCCTGCCGATGTCATCACGACATACCAAGTGGCTCCACGGGGGACGCCATGTTTATCCGCTTCGCCCGAAAACCGCAACACCACACCACAATTGTATGTGATAAAATTGTGATGTCAAGCTACTTCGCCTATAGCGCAGGTAACGCATTGGATGTCTCACCCCATACCACTGCGAACGGGCGATATGGCCGGAGAACTTACCTTAAGCTGCTGGTTTGGGGGCGGGCTTGAAGTCTACGCCGGCTTCTTTGCGTTGTTGGGGGGTGATTTCGGCGGGGGCTCCGGTGAGTGGGTCGTAGCCTTGACCAACTTTGGGGAAAGCGATTACGTCGCGGATGGAGGGGCTGCCGGTGAGCAGGCCCACGATGCGATCCCAGCCGAAAGCGATACCGCCGTGGGGCGGGGCGCCGTATTGGAAAGCGTCGAGCAGGAACCCGAACTTTTCTTGCGCGGCTTCCGGTGAGAGTCCCATCACCTTGAAAACCCGCTCTTGTACGTCGCGGCGGTGGATACGGATGGAGCCGCCGCCAATCTCGTTGCCGTTGCACACGCAGTCGTAGGCGTAGGCCAACGCGGAAGCGGGGTCGGTGTCGAACGTATCAAGATGCTCCGGTTTCGGGGAGGTGAAAGCGTGATGTACCGCTGTCCAAGCACCAGCGCCGACAGCCACGTCACCCTCGGCGGCCGCTTCGGAAGCGGGCTTGAACAGGGGCGCGTCCACCACCCAGAGGAAACTCCAAGCGTCGTGGTCGATAAGCCCGCAGCGTTCCCCAATCTCTAGGCGCGCGGCCCCCAACAGCCGCTGAGAAGCGGATTTCTCCCCGGCGGCGAAGAATATCGCATCGCCAGGTTGCGCCCCAGCGGCGGCAGCCAGCCCGGCGCGCTCCGTATCGGAGAGGTTTTTAGCCACCGGACCGCCCAGTTCGCCGCTCTCGTCAATGGTGACATACGCCAACCCTTTCGCGCCGCGCTGCTTCGCCCACTCCTGCCAAGCATCAAACTGCCGTCTGGGCAGGCTCGCTCCACCGGGCATCACCACTGCGCCGACGTATGGGGCTTGGAACACCCTAAACGGCGTATCTTTGAAAAACTCTGTCAGCTCACTCAGCTCCAAATCGAAACGCAAATCTGGCTTGTCAGAACCGTATCGCTGCATCGCGTCCGCGAAAGTTATCCGTGGCAAGGGCAGGCTCACTTCTACCCCGATGAGCGCCCACAGCGCCGCCACGATAGCTTCGCCCAGTTCAATCACGTCATCTTGGTCTACGAAACTCATCTCCACGTCGAGCTGGGTGAACTCTGGTTGCCGGTCGGCGCGGAAGTCCTCATCGCGGTAGCAGCGCGCAATCTGGTAATAGCGCTCCATACCAGCCACCATCAACAACTGCTTGAACAACTGCGGGCTTTGCGGCAGCGCGTACCAGTTGCCGGGCGAGAGCCTAGCTGGCACCACGAAGTCCCGCGCCCCCTCCGGGGTGGAACGGGTCAGCGTCGGGGTTTCAATCTCCACGAAATCGCGCTCCCCCAGCACCATACGGGCGGCGGCGTTCACTTGAGAGCGCAACCGCAGATTACGCGCCTGCGATGCGCGGCGTAAATCGAGATAACGGTAACGGAAACGGGCTTCCTCCCCCACGTTTGCCCGCTCGTCAATGGGGAACGGCAACGCAGCAGACGGGTTCAGCACTTCAAGGCTGGTGGCCACCACTTCCACCTCGCCGGTAGCCATGTTCGGGTTTACGGTGTCCGCAGAGCGCGCCTCCACACTGCCAGTCACCGCGATGCAGTACTCGTTGCGCAGTCTGTGGGCGCCGAGCGTCTCCACCAAAGTTTCGCGGAAAACCACCTGCACAATGCCGGTAGCGTCTCGTAAGTCAACGAACACCACACCGCCGTGGTCGCGTCGGGAATCCACCCAACCGGCGAGCGTCACCACCTCAGATACATCAGTTTTGGTCAGAGTTCCAGCAGCATGGGTGCGAATCATGGTTTTCCTTTCTCCCGCCCCGCATAGACAGTACGGCGCAATTGACAGATACTACCACTCCCAGTGAAAAGTGGTTCGAAAATGGGAACTAAGCCCCCGCTCGTACCTTAAAAACACTAGTTATCCCCGCATTATAGTGGGTTTTAGGTCAGCTGGTGGGGGGAACCAGCACGTAGCGTCGGCATCCCACTGGGCGCCGGAGCGGATGTCTTTGATGCTGCCTTGCAAACCGCCGAACCAGACGTATGGGATACCACGGCGGTCGGCTACTTTAATTTGCTTGCCGTAGGCGGCGGCGGTGGGCGAGACTTCGCAGGGGATGTTTCTAGCGCGCAGAGCGGCAGCTACGGCATCGGCTACGCTGCGGGTTTCTTCGGAATCTACGGCGACCAGCACGCAAGAGGGCACCGGGCGACTCGCCGTAAACACCCCTTTGGCGAGCAGCGGCGCTAACACCCGGGTGATACCAAAACTGATACCAACCCCCGGGTAGGTGTGTTTCCCATCGGAGGCGAGCGCATCGTAGCGACCCCCAGCAGACACCGTGCCCAAACTAGGATGACTAGGCAAATCAATCTCAAAAACGTTGCCGGTGTAGTAGTCGAGACCGCGAGCAATCTTGAGGTCGGCCACCACTTGCTGCGGAAAACGGGCTCGCAGCGCACTCAACAGCGTCGCCAACTCCTGCAGCCCAGTCTCCAACAACGCGTTGTCCACGCCGAGGGCGCGTACCGCAGCGATAAACGAATCGTCAGCGCTCCGTATCGCAGCCAACTCCAAAATACGCTCCACCGCCGCAGCAGGGACACCCTGAGCGCTGAGCAGTTCGCCCACCACCGCTGGCCCCACCTTGTCGAGCTTGTCAACTATCTGGATGACCGCGAGCGGGTCAGCGACCCCCAACCCCTCATAGAAACCCTGCGCCAATTTACGGTTGTTGACGTGCAACAACACCTCCGGAATGCCCAGTTCGGTGTGCAACCGCGCCAACGCCTCTAGCATCACCAACACCACTTCGGTGTCGTGATGGGTGGCCAACTCCCCCTGCCCCACGATGTCGATATCGGCCTGCCAGAACTCGCGGTAACGCCCCTCCTGCGGGCGCTCCCCCCGCCACGCCGGCTGGATTTGATAACGCCGGAAAGGGAAAACCAGATGCCCAGCGTTCTCCAGCACGTAGCGCGCAAACGGTACGGTGAGGTCAAAATGCAGCCCCAGCACGTCCGTATCACCCGCAGCGGCATGAATCCGGCGCACCACGTACACCTCTTTAGTGATTTCGCCTTTCCGCGTGAGCATCTCCAGCGTCTCTACGGCGCGGGTCTGGATGGAGGCGAAACCATGCAGCTCAAACACTTCACGTAATACGTCCCCCACTCGCTGCTCCACTAGGCGCTGGGCGGGCAGATACTCCGGGAAACCCGACATGGGCGCTATTCGAGCCATTTAAGAAACCCCCAAAAAATACGGTTGCAGGTACGGGTTCACGACGCGCTCCCGTGCCAAGATGGTAGCTTCGCCGTGACCGGGCAAAAGTCTAGTCGTATCATCCCAACTCAGCACCACATCGCGCAGACTCTTTACCATCTGTGCCGAATCACCGCCCGGCAAATCGGTGCGCCCAATAGAGCCAGCGAACACCAAATCGCCCCCAAAAGCGATGTCGCCGTCAGCATCCGCAGTGGTGAACACCACACATCCCGGCGTATGCCCCGGCGTATGGGTGACTCGGAAAGTGATACCCGCCACCGTGAGCGAAGCCACCCCCAGCAAATCTTCCCGCTGTAGCGGCGCGGGCAGGGAGTCGGCGCCGAACAACTGCCGCATCAGCGGCACCGAATCCGCCCCGATGCCAGCAGATGGGGTGGTCAGCATGTAATCATCCGCCGAGTGCAGCCACATCGGCACCCCAGCTTCGTTGGCCAGTCGCGCAGCGTCCGCGATGTGGTCAACATGGCCGTGAGTACAGAGCACTCCGGCGAGCCGCAAGCCCCGTTTTTGTAGTTCGGATTGCACTGTGGGGGCAGCGTCAACCCCCGGGTCAATGACCACGGTTTCTAACGCGCTGTCTTGCCAGATAAGATAGCAGTTGGCCTGCCATGGGCCAGTCGCAAACGAAGCGATAAACACAGTATTAACCCTAGCGGGCAAGATGGAGCTATGAGCGAATCAACAGGTTCGACCAGTTTTGGTCGTGTCGAGGCGGACGGCACTGTATACGTAACCACCTCGGACGGCGAACGCAAGGTCGGTCAAGTACCAGATGTAAGTGAATCCGAGGCGTTGGCCTTTTATGTACGGCGGTTTGAGGCGCTGGCGGCACAAGCCGACCTGCTCTCGCAACGTATACATTCTGGGGCAGTGTCGCCGGAGGAAGCCAAAAAGTTGGTGGCCGCACTCAAGGCTGAGGTGACTGGCGCTAACGCTGTTGGCGACCTAGAGGCGCTCGCTGCCCAACTGGAGGAACTCAACCCCGTCATCGCCTCGCAGTTGGAGGCGCGTAAAGCCGAGCGCGCCGAGAAGCAGGCTGAAGCCAAAGCTGCCAAAGAGAAGATGGTTGCGGAGGCCGAGAAGTTGGCGGCAGGCAACGACTGGAAAGGTGGCGTAAACCGCTTCCGCACGTTGTTGGATGCTTGGAAAGTGCTGCCGCGTATCGACCGGGCTACGGATGATGAACTGTGGCACCGTTTCTCCTCTGCCCGCACCACGTACACTCGCCGCCGTAAAGCGCAGTTTGAGCAGTGGGCAGAACTGCACGGCGCTGCTGAGGCCGCCAAGAAGCAACTCATCGCTGAGGCTGAGGAGTTGGCCGTTTCGACCGATTGGGGCAACACTGCTAACGCATTCCGGGATTTGATGACGCGCTGGAAGGCCGCCGGGAGTGCCGGTAAAGAAGCAGACGATAAGCTGTGGCATCGCTTCCGGGGTTTGCAGGAACAGTTTTTTACGGCTCGTAGCGCGGTGTTCACCGCCCGCGATAACGAGTTCGAGAGCAATCTAACCATCAAAGAGGAACTGCTCGCCTCCGCTGAAGCCGAAATCTTGCCGGTGCGCGACCTCTCCGCCGCCCGCGTCGCGTTGCGCTCCTTCCTCGCCCGCTATAACGAGATTGGCCAAGTGCCGCGCTCTGCTATCGGCAAGTTGGATGCCCGGATTCGCGCCCTTGACTCCGCTATCAAAGCCGCAGAGGAGAAAGAATGGCGGCGCAGTGACCCGGAGGCGCAGGAGCGCGCTGCCGACACCGTAGCGATGTTCGACACCCAACTGGAGAAACTCGCCAAACAGCTAGAAGCCGCCACCGCCAAAAACGATGCCAAGCTGATTGCCAAACTCACCGATTCAATCACCACCTATACCGCTTGGCGCGACCAAGCCGCCAGCACCCTAGCCGAGTACACCGCCTAGGGCTTCCTTTGTCGCCCCCTTTCCAAAGGGGGCAACAAACTACAGGCGTTAAGCCCATCCACATATGCCCCCTTTTTCCAAAGGGGGTGGCAGGCGAAGCCTGACGGGGGTTTGCTCAACACGCCCCACCAAACAAACCCCCGCCCCTGCGGGGCACCCCCTTTCAAAAAGGGGGCTTCAGAGGACAGGCTTCGCCTGCTACTACTTTTCAAAAAGGGGGCCGAAACCGAACCAATTACGCTTTGACGCGGTAGACGTCGTATACGCCGGGCATGGCGCGGATGCTGGCTAAAAGTTGTTGCAGGTGTTTCGGCTCGGCTACTTCAAACGTCATTTTGATGCGGGCTACGGAGTCTTTTTTGGTGGTTACGGTCAGTGCGGTGATGTTCACCCGTTGTTCGGAGAGCACCCGGGTCACGTCGGCGATTAGGCCGGGCTGGTCTAGGGCTTCGATGTGTACCGAGACCTCGTATGAGGCGTGGGAATCCAGCGCCCAATGCACTTCCACTAGGCGTTCCGGGTGTTTCTTCAAGTCGTTGGCGTTAGTGCAGTCAGCGCGATGCACTGACACCCCGGATTCGCGGGTTACGAACCCCAAAATCTCGTCGCCGGGCATCGGGGTGCAACATTTGGCGAGCCGTACCAACATGCCAGCGTCGCCGTCCACGATGATACCCACCGAGTCGTTGGTGCGCCGCCGGGTGCGCACCTGCACCTGCGGCTCAGCGACAGCGGGCAGCGCCTCGGGGCCGCCCGCGATAGTCACCAAGCGCTGCACCACCCCGGGCGGGTTCAGCGACCCCTCCCCGATGGCGGCGTAGAGGGCCGCGGCATCCGGATACTTCAACGCAGCGGCTAACTCACTCAAGTTCTCCGTTGTCAACAGCTTCTGCAGCGGCAGCCCGGTTTTGCGTAACTGCTTCGTCAACGCATCTTTGCCGCGCTCTATCGCTTCATCGCGGCGTTCCCGAGAGAAATACGCCCGGATTTTGGCGCGGGCACGGGGGCTCACCACGAAGTTCAACCAGTCGCGGCTGGGGCCAGCGTCCTCGTTTTTGGTGGTGAGAATCTCCACCCGGTCGGCGTTCACCAGCCTGGTAGACAGCGGTACCATACGCCCATTCACCCGCGCCCCGATGCAGCGGTTGCCCACCTGCGTATGTACGGCGTATGCCATGTCTACCGGGGTGGAACCCTCTGGTAGCTCCATCGCCTCGCCCGCCGGGGTGATGATGAAGATTTTTTTGGCCTGTTGCAGCGCAAAGGTGGCTTCTTCGAGATACTCGTCCGGGTCGGACATCTCGCGCGCCATCTCCGCGAGACCGTGCATCCACAGCAGTTCTTCTTCGTCGCTTTCAATGTCTTTGCCGTGCTTGTACTTGAAGTGCGCCGCCACACCGAGTTCTGCCACCTGATGCATCTCTTGGGTACGAATCTGAAACTCCACCGGCTGCCCACCCGGCACTATCACCGTGGTGTGAATCGATTGGTAGCCGTTCTCTTTGGCGTGCGAGATGTAGTTCTTATACCGGTTCGGCAGCGGCATCCAGCGCTTCTGAATCACCCCCAGCGCCGCCCAACACTCCGGTTCCGTGGCGCAAATCACCCGAATCCCCACTAGGTCGTAGATGTCTTGAAACTCGCGCCCGCGCACCACCATCTTCTGGTAGATGGAGTAGTAGTGCTTCGGACGCCCGTAGACTACGGGTTTCAGCCCCCCCGCGGCGAGTTCGCTCTGGGCGATGTCAATCACTTCTTTCAACTGCCGGTCGCGCTCTGGGGCAGTCTCAGCTACCAACCGTACAATCTCGTCATACGAGCGGGGCTGCACGATAGCGAACGCCAAATCTTCCAACTCCCACTTGATGGCTGCCATACCGAGCCGGTCAGCTAGCGGGGCGAAGATGTTCAACGTCTCTTTAGCGATACGTGCCTGCTTCTCTGGCCGTAGAAACACCAACGTGCGCATGTTGTGCAGCCGGTCGGCCAGTTTGATGACCAGAATCTGCAAATCCTTGTCCATGTGCAGAATCAGCGTGCGGATAGTTTCGGCTTTCGCCGTCTCACCGTAGGACAGCTTGTCCAGTTTGGTGACCCCATCGACGCGCCTAGCCACCCGGTCGCCGAAATCCACCCGCAACTGTTCCAGAGTGTAGGGGGTGTCCTCCACCGCGTCGTGCAGCAGCCCAGCGCAGATGGTGTCCTCGGGCATACCGAGTTCCGCCAGAATGGTAGCCACTGCTAACGGATGGGTGATGTAGGGATCCCCATTCTTGCGGGTCTGGCCGTGGTGATAGTGCTCCGCAGTACGATACGCCCGCTCGATGCGCGCCAAATCAGCTTTCGGATAGGTGGCGCGTACCACAGTGAGCAGCGGGTCAAGCACCGCAGATTGCGCGTTGCGTGGTGCCCCCAACCGCGCCAGCCGCTGTCGCATCCGCAACCGGGGCTGTTCCGGGTTGGTGAGCGCCCGCGAGATGAGACCGGGAGCCGTACTGTCATCATCCAGCGCGTTAGCCGCAACATCCAGTTGGCTGTCGGTAGTCATCTCCACCTCCCCCGCGCTCCGCGTTATTTATGGAACCCGAGTCTACCGCGTAACTCCACCCCCGCGAACAAACCAGTGAGAGGTGGTTACACTCGACGGCTACCGAAACGAACAACAGCCGCGCCCAAAACGGCGAGGAGAAAACCACTCAAACCAACTGGAATATACGAACCAGCACTACCGCCAGTCGCCACACTATCGGGATTAGAACCATCACCGGGGTCACCATCGGGATTAGGGTCACCATCAGTGTTGCCATCAGGGTCAGGATCAGGGTCACCACCAGTATTGCCATCAGGATCAGGATCAGGATCACCACCAGTATTGCCATCAGGATCAGGATCAGGATCACCACCAGTATTGCCATCAGGATCAGGATCAG
>JAITED010000192.1 GCA_031282235.1 Propionibacteriaceae bacterium
GGGGTGGAAAAGCCCATCGGGAGAATCAATACAGTACGCACGAGCAGTAGGCATGAGGTGCTAAGTCCTTTCGTATCAGGTCACTGGTTTAAGTTTAGGTCACTTTTTAAGCGTTCCCAGCGGTCATCCGGTGGGGTATCCGTATGGGAGTGCTCGGGGGATTCGTTCAAGTTAAGGCCGCATATCGGGCACAACCCCAGGCAGTCTGGGGTGCAGAGCGGGTTGATGGGCAACTCCAAAATCACCGCTGCTCGCAGCGCCGGGTCGAGGTCTATTTCGTCGTTCACTACGTAGTTTGCTTCTTCATCTGCTTCCCGGCCCGGATAGTAGTACAACTCTGCAATGTTGAAACTATCGCTATACGTTATATCGCTTAAACAGCGGACACAGTGGCCGTGCAGTTCTGCTACAGCGGTGCCCGTAACCCACACCCCCTCACCCGCCGATTGCAGCGTGAGGTCAAGGTTCACCGGGTCTCCGGTGCGTACCCCAATCATCTCCACGCCCAAATCGGGTGGGGCATCGCAGATGCGGTGTAACTGCTTGTGTTCCCCGGCGCGACGCGGCAGTTCATGGATGCCCACCAGCAACGACGTATTCATGTAATAGAGCCTACCGAAGTAGTGTCTAGCTGGCAGTTCCGACTTGCACTGCCGCCACTTTGGCGAGGATGGCCGTATTCACGGCGGGGGGGACGAACTGCGAAACGTCGGCTCCGTTCCAAGCGCACTCGCGCAGCATGGTGGACGAGATGGTGCCCCATTTACGCCCCCCCGGCAGCAGCACTGTATCGACGTCAGACAGTGAGTTGTTCATGTGATGCTGCTGTAACTCGTAGTCAAAGTCGGTTGAGAAGCGTAAACCTTTTACGATTACTTTTGCGCCCAACTGTTCGCAGAAGCGCACCAGTAGCCCCTCCAACTGCACAACGCGCACGTTGGGCAGTTCCGCGAGGGCGGCGGTGGCGAGTTGGATTCGCTCATCCATGCGCAGCAGATAGTTTTTGGTGGTGTTGGTGCCGACGGCCACAATTACCTCATCAAACAGGGCGGCGGCGCGGGAGATGATGTCGATGTGCCCGTAGGTGATGGGGTCGAATGAGCCGGGGCACACCGCGCGTACAATTTCGGTTTTAGGCATCTTACGTTTCCCTTTCTTGAGGGTTGTTAAGCGTTGTCATAGCGGTTCCGTATCGGTTTGCTGCGCAGTTTGCTGCGCGGTTTGATTCTCGCCCAGCATCGGGTCAACGCCCCGGTCGCCGTAGTAGATGATGGTTTCGCCGTAGGGTTTCTGCCAGCGTCGCTCCAGTTCAATCGGCCACTCAAACGCTGGGGTGCGTATGGAGCGCTCCACCACGACGATGCCGTTATCGACCAGCCAATCACTGCGCATTATAGCGGTCAAACACGCCGTGACTTCGGCGTTTGATGTCTCATACGGCGGGTCGAGGAAGATGATGTCGTATGGGGTTGCCGCGCTGTTTAGATACTGCAACACCTGAGAGGCCGCCACCCGTACCCCCAAATGCAGCGAGGTAGCGTTCGCGTGAATCAGGTCGGCCACTGCGGCGACGCGCTCCACCGCCACCACCGGGGACGCGCCGCGACTGGCGGCCTCCAGCGCAAACGCGCCGGAACCAGCGTATAAATCCAGAAAACCGATGCCCTGCAACTGCTCCGCAGGGGCAACCCCCACCGACCCCGCCCAGTCCACCAGCGTAGAAAATACGGCCTCCCGCACCCGATCCGTGGTCGGGCGCGTAGCGCTACCCCGCGGTGTCCGAATCGGTGCCCCCTTAGCGACCCCCGTAATAATACGACTCACCTAACCTCCCCTCATCTGACAAAAGCCTAAACCAAACTCCCCCCACTATTAGTTTTTGCCCTCTTTTATAGCCCCCTTCGCCGAAGGGGGTGGCAGGCGGAGCCTGACGGGGGTTTCTCTCCGTCATGTTGTCGTATTCCGCTCTCCCCGCCGTGCTGTGCGGCGGGTGAGCAACACCTAGACCAGTGGGGAGATTAGTGGTGGGAGACCCGTATGTATCCGTAAGGGTTACCCCGGCACGCTACGCTATATGAATGACACCAGCGATACAGACCCCACCTCCTTTGGCACCAAACACTCTGCGTATCGTCCCGTTGGGCGGGTTGGGCGATGTGGGGCGCAACATGACCGCGTTCGAGTTGAATGATGAGATTCTGCTGGTCGATTGTGGGGTGCTGTTCCCGGAGGATTCCCAACCGGGTGTCGATTTAATTCTGCCCAGTTTTGATTATCTGGATGAGCGGATGGATAAGGTGGTGGGTTTGGTGCTAACCCACGGCCACGAGGATCACATCGGCGCGGTGCCGTATCTGTTGCGTCGCCGGGGGGACATTCCGCTATACGGTTCGCGGCTCACGTTGGCGTTCGTAGCGTCAAAAACGAAAGAGCACAAGCTGTCCAATGTGGCGTTCCACCCCGTCGCCGACCGCGACCGTATCAGAGCCGGGCAGTTTGAGTGCGAGTTTTTGGCGGTCACGCACTCCATCCCGGATGCGCTTGCGGTAGCCATACGTACCGCAGCGGGCACGGTGCTGCACACCGGCGACTTCAAGATGGATCAGTTGCCGCTGGATGCGCGGGTCACAGATTTACGTGGCTTCGCCCGGCTGGGCGAGGAGGGCGTGGACTTGTTCATGACCGACTCCACTAACGCCGAAGTGTCTGGTTTCACCGCGCTGGAGCGTGACGTACACCCGGCGCTGGAGCGGGTGTTTCTGCAAGCCAAACAGAAGTTGGTGGTGGCTTGTTTCGCGTCCCATGTGCATCGGGTGCAGCAGATTTTAGACCTAGCAGTGGAGCATCAACGCAAGGTGTGTTACGTGGGGCGTTCCATGCTGCGCAACATGGCTATCGCTAGGGAGTTGGGCTATCTTCGGGTGCCAGAGGGCGCGCTCATCGAACTGAACGATTTGGAGCAATACCCCGAAGATAAGGTAGTGATTGTCTCCACCGGCAGCCAAGGGGAGCCGCTGGCTGCGCTGTCACGGATGGCGAACCGGGAGCACCCGGTGGTGAGCATCAGACCGGGGGATACGGTGCTGTTGGCGTCATCGCTGATTCCCGGTAACGAAAACTCGGTGTTTCGCGTAGTCAATGGGCTGGTTAAGCTAGGGGCGACTGTGATACACAAGGGCAACGCTTTGGTGCATGTGTCCGGGCACGCTTCGGCTGGCGAACTGCTCTATGCGTATAACATCGTGAGCCCCAAAAATGTGCTGCCGGTGCACGGCGAACCGCGACAGTTGGTCGCCAACGCCAATCTGGCTAAAGCCACTGGAATCCCCGCTGACCGGGTGATTGTCGCCTCCGATGGTGACGTAATCGACCTGCGAAAAGGGCGTATCAAGGTGGTGGGCAAGGTTGACACCCCGTATATCTTCGTTGACGGCTCCACAGTGGGTGACGTTTCGGAGGTTGAGTTGACGGACCGGCGGGTGCTGGGGGAGGAGGGCTTCATCTCGGTGGTGGCCGCTATCAACCTGCGTACCGCCACGCTGGTCGCTGGCCCCGACCTGCACGCGCGCGGTTTTTTGGAGGGCACCGAGGTGTTCTCCGAGATTACTGGTCAGGTACGCGCGGCGCTGGAGCAGGCGTTGGAGGCCGGAGCCGACGACATTCACCAGTTACGTAAGGTGGCTAGGCGTACCGTGGGGGCTTGGGTGGCGAAAACGTACCACGCGCGCCCCATGATTGTCCCCGTCATCATCGCGGTCTAGCCCGGGCGCTATACTAAAACTGTCCCATGGTTGGTGCGAGGAGGGCGGCCAATGCGCGGAGTACGAGGAATACGTAAAGCGCTGCTGCTGCCCGTAGCGCTACTGGCGCTAGTGGCGTGTACGAACGAAGCGAACGAGAATCCGACCGGGCAACCCCAGTTCACCGGCGCTTACGCGAGCGAGCTAGAGCAGGCGTATAACGAGGCCAGCAACGATTATCAACGCGCCATGCTGGCCGATGGGGCGATTAGCCAAGCGGAGATGTTGGATGCGCAGTCCCGTGCTGTGGAGTGTATTCAGGCTAGTGGGCTGGGGATGATCACCGACCCCTACGAGATATACGGCTGGTTCGGTATCGGCTACGGCTCTAATATGGGCGATGATATAAGCGATGCCCAGTGGGATGCCATTGATGCCTGTATGAACCAATGGTTTGATGCGGACGGGAATGACCTTCGCGTGCTCTATCAAAAGATGTATACGAACCCGAACCAGGAAAACATGAGCGATTTGATTGCCCGGTGCCTAGTGCGACATGGGTTGGCTCCAGCGGGATTTTTGGGTGATGACTACGACCGCTTGGAGCGAGAGTGGATGGATAAATACGCCTCCAGATACTCCATACCGGAAGGTTGGGAGGAGAAAGTAGGCTCCGGCCGTGTTTTCGTCGACCCAAATAACTCCCCGTTTGAGTGCAGCGGTTGGTGCCGAGCCGAAACGCCCCCTCCCATGCTGCTGCCCGGCGGTGCGAGCATGAATGACCCGCAGGCAGTAACCTGCCAAATGATGCCGCTGAGCTAGTTTTACGCGGTTACTTTGCATCAAGCACTTAGAAACCACTACACTAGTTCGGTTGCTGTTTGCGACTCCACGAAAAGCGCGTAAAGGAAGTGTGACATGGCTGCTGTGTGCGACATCTGCGGCAAGGCTCCGAGCTTCGGCCACAACAAGCCTTGGTCTAAGAAAAAGACTCTGCGCCGTTGGAGCCCGAACATTCAGCGGGTGCGCGCCGTAGTCGGAGGTGCCCCGGTGCGTCTGCACGTCTGCACCGGCTGCATCAAATCCGGCAAGGTGAGCCGCGTCTAATCCGGTTCACCGCCGTACTTTAGCGTTCTTACGCTCTAACATCTTCTCGTTCTTGCTTTTTAGCTTCCCATTTTCCCCATTTTCTTCCCCTTTCCCTTCCTATCTGCCTCTGTTTTCTTTTTCCCTCCTGTTTCTGCCCCCCATGGGGGGCAAGCTAAAGTTTTGATGGGTATCAGGTGCGGCTAGGCTGGGGGTATGCCCACTGAGTACCGCAGCGAAACGTATCGGGTGCTCGCTACTTCGCTCAGCGAGGTGTTGGGTGGCACCACCGCTAAAGCGCTAGAAAAGCTGGGGTTGTTTAGCGTAGACGACCTGCTGCATCACTTACCTAGGCGTTACCTCTCCGGCACTGAGACCACCGATTTAGCGACGCTGCGCTCTGGGAGCGCCGTGGCTGTGGTGGCTAAAGTACGGCGGGTGGAGCGCCGCGAGGGGGGGCGTATGCCTCGCTTAGAGGTGTGGTTGACGGACGGTTCCGCTGACCTGCGCGCCACATTTTTCGGCCGCGACCGGCTCATCGACTGGTGGCAGAAGCAGTTGGCGTTGGGCGTAAAAGGCATCTTTGTTGGCAAAGTGAGCCTGTTCAACGGGGCGCTACAGCTAGCGCACCCCGACTTCGTGATGTTGGACGAGGCGGGGAACATCGTCGGTCGCGCCACACAAGAACATGAGGCGATGGTACGGCAAGTGCGCCGGGAGTCGCTGGTAGGCATCTACCGCTCCACCGCGAAGCTGCCGACGTGGCGTATTGCAGAGTGCGTAGATATTGTGCTGGATGCTATCAAAGATTTACCCGACACCCTGCCAGATGAGGTACGGGAAGCAGAACATTTGCTGAGCTTGTCAGATGCGTATCAGGGCGTACACCATCCGAAAGACGAAACGGCACGGATACGCGGCGCCGCTCGGTTAAAGTTCGACGAAGCCTTGGCGCTGCAACTCACGATGGCGTATCGCCGTCAGGCCGCTGCGGTGGGGGCCGCTCCGATAATCACCACCCGCGACGACGCGCTGTTGGCCGAGTTCGATGCTGGGTTGCCTTTCCAACTCACCGCCGGGCAGCGTATGGTTGGCGAGACGATTCGTGCCGAGATGGCGCGTCCCCATCCGATGCAGCGGTTGTTGCAGGGCGAAGTTGGTTCCGGCAAGACGGTGGTGGCGTTGCGCGCCATGTTGGCGGCGGTGGATGCGGGCTATCAAGCGGTGCTACTGGCACCCACCGAGGTGTTGGCGGGGCAGCATGCCGAAACCATCCGCAACCTGCTGGGAACCGCCGCACTGCCAGAGGTGAGACGCCCCCACCCGCGCTCACTACAAGCGATGCTTGATGAACCCTCACTTGAGCAGGCGTTGCCGTTGGAACCAGCGGAGCGGGAGCTTTCCCCTGCGCACTCTGAATTGAATACGGAAGCTGTCACCACAGCGGTTACTGCTACGGAGGTGGTGCTGCTCACCGGCTCTCTCAGCGCGGTGGCGCGCCGTAACGCCCTTAACGCTATCGCCAGCGGGGCGGGGTTGGTGATTGGCACTCATGCGTTGCTGCAATCCCGGGTGGAGTTCGCCAACTTGGGGCTCATCGTCATCGACGAGCAGCATCGTTTCGGGGTGGAGCAGCGCTCACTGCTTACGTCTAAAGCTAAGACTCATCCGCATGTGTTAGTGATGACCGCCACCCCAATCCCGCGTTCCGTGGCCATGACGGTGTTCGGTGACTTAGAAACCCTCACGCTGGCCGAACTCCCCGCAGAGCGCCAAGAGGTGCTAACTACCGTAGTCAATGCCAGATTGCATCCGAGTTGGTTGGCGCGCGCGTGGGAGCGGGTGCGGGAGGAAGTGGCCAAAGGCCATCAGGTGTTTGTGGTTTGTCCGCGTATCAGCGCCAAAGACGACGACATTCACGACGACGCAGACGAAACCGACCCCGACCCCGATTGGCAACCATCCGCTGCTGTGGAACCGTTCTTAGCTGAATTACGGGATACGCTGCCGGGGCTGCGTCTGGAGATGCTGCACGGTCGGCTGAGCGCGGATACGAAAGCCCAAGTGATGAGCGATTTCACCGCCGGGCGTATTGACGTATTGGTCTCCACTACTGTCATCGAGGTGGGGGTAGACCAGCCCAACGCCACCATGATGATTGTGATGGACGCCGACCGCTTCGGCGTATCGCAGTTGCACCAACTGCGGGGACGTATTGGGCGCGGGGCGTATCCCGGAGTTTGCCTGCTGGTCACACACACCGACCCCAGTTCGCCCGCTGCGGGGCGGCTAGCTGCCGTCGCTAGCACCCGTGATGGGTTCGCGCTCGCCGAGATTGACCTAGTGCAGCGCCGCGAGGGCGACGTACTTGGTGCTTCCCAATCCGGCAGCCACTCCACACTGCGGCTGTTGCGCGTCATCGACGATGCCGATTTGATAGGGCACGCCCGCAGCGTCGCCACCCGGCTAGCCGCCGCTGACCCGGAGCGCACCGACCCCAGACTGGCCGATATGGTGGCCTCCGTTGAGGCGCGCTCCGCTGATGAATGGCTGGAACGTACTTGAATCTTGCTTGAAATGTGCGGATTACGTATATACGAAATGGGTTCCTTTAACTCAAGTATTGCGGTTAAATCGGGCGGCAAACGCCGTAGCAGATGCTCCGTGCGCCACACGTATATATTGGCAAACTGCTGTGAGTTGCAGTAGCTTATAATGCATGGTTTTCAAGCCCGTTCGTAGCGCCTTATTGGCTGCTGCGGCTTTGACGCTCACTGTCACCACCTCCGGTTGTTCACTGTTCAGCCAACCCCGCGATGACAGCGGCACGCTAACCGCCGCGGCAACCATCCACATCAACGAAACCAAAGTGGGGGACTGCATCGCTGAGTTCCCGGAGTCGGGCGGCGGAATCTCTGATGTCAAAGCGGTGCCCTGCGCCACGGCGCACAACGCCGAAGTCTACGCAAAAACCGAAAACTCGCTTGCCAGCTCTAAATCGTGGGCTGAGGACTACTGCACCGGCGAGTTCGCTAGCTACATCGGTATCGACTGGAACTCCTCAATCCTTGAAGCCACCTACGTCGCTCCGCCCTCTGGCAGCACAGACAAAACTCTGGTTTGCATAGTCATGGAACCCGGCGTAACCGACGCCACCACCAGCCTCAGAGGCAGCGCCAAATAAATGACTGACCCGGTGGAAAGCGGCGAACAACAGAGTCTGACTGGATTCCCCGCATCCCCGGATGCGGACACCGCCCCATTGGAGTCGTCGACTCCCTCCCCGCTGGAACTCCCGCCCATATCCGTCGCCGCCGTCATCGCCCGAATGCTGATAGGCACCCTAGCAACCGCCGCAGTGGCGCTGCTCCTAGGCTGGCTCATCTGGGAAGTTCTCCTTGACCATAAAATCGACTGGGGTTTCGCCATATTTATGGCCGTCATCATCTCTTTCCCTCCCCAGCTAGCCAGCGGAATTCAAAAACTGTTACCGCTCCTCACCGCGGCCAGTCGCAAGCGCGCTGCCTGACCCCCGTCGTCGCCCGCCGCATTAAACGTGATACGCAGCGTTCGCCCGCACACAATACGAAACCCATTCATCCTATTGAGTAATTTACGCATCGTATTGAGTAAATTACTCAATAAGAGGTATATGCGGGCTGCTCGCTGGGTTGCGCAAGTTCGACAGAAGTGAAAAGCGGACGCGCCAAGCGCCTCAGCGGACTAGCCGCATTCCGTACCGCGTACCCCGCAGCCCGCGGCCTAGTAGTAGGCGCTCAAGAGTGCTCCATTACCGAGCTTCTAACCGACCAAGTGCCCCTTTTCGATTGAGCATCCCGCCGATACGCGGCCTAAACCGTTTTCTCTTTAGTCCTTCCTATTCCCCCGCTCGCTTGAAGGCGTGAACTGTGGGGTTTTATCGGTTTTATCCCATTTATGGCAAGTTTTGATAAAACGCAGTAAAACGCAGTAAAACGCAGTAAAACGGATAAAATGGGGGTATGGAACAGCTGAGGAATCCTTATACCCCTAATGCGGGGGCGCAGCCTAGCGTTATGGTGGGGCGCACTGATTTATTGGAAGCGTTTGAGGTGATGTTGGCGCGGGTGAAGCGGGGGCGTACTGAGCAATCGCTTCTCATCACCGGGCTTAGAGGGGTGGGTAAGACTGTTTTACTAGGTGCTTTTCGCAGAAAGGCGTTCAACAGTGACGGTGTCGTTTTGGAGTTGGAAGTTAGTAGACATACCAGCGCGGAGTTTCGCTTAGAAGTTGCTACCCGAATGCGAACCGCTTTGCTAGAGGTGTCGCCGCGTACTCGCTGGAGTGAGCGTCTTAAACATGCTGCAGCAGTGCTTAAATCGTTTTCTTTGAACGTTGACCCGGCTGGCGCAGTGACTGCCGGGTTCGGTGTTGATGCGGTGACAGGTTATGCTGACCACTCTCATTTGGCGCTTGATTTGGCTGATTTGTTTGTTGCCGTTGGGGAGGCTGCTGCAGACCACGGGCGAGTGATTGTGCTGTTGATAGATGAGATTCAGTTTTTGCTGCGAGACCAATTTGAGGCAGTAATTGAGGCGCTGCATAAATGTACGCAACGCAATCTGCCCGTAATAATGGTTGGTGCCGGGCTTCCTCATGCGGGCGCGCTGGCTACGAGCGCTAAATCGTATGCGGAGCGTCTATTCCAGTTTGCGACCATCGGAAACCTATCCCCCGAGGACACCAAAAAAGCGTTTGCTTTACCTGCGGTTGACGAGGGAGCAATATGGGATAACGATGCACTGGCGCTTGCGGCGCGCGCTACGGAGGGTTATCCGTATTTTATTCAAGAGCTTGGATATGCAGTCTGGCCTTTAGCGGAAGGGCCGAATATTACTTTTCAGGATGTAGTGGATGCCATCCCTGGGTATCAAGCTAAACTCGACCAGTCTTTCTTCCGGGTTCGCTTGGAACGCGCTACCCCGTTGCAAACTCAATACCTGTTAGCGATGGCAAAGTTGGGCTCTGGGCCACAACGGGCACAAGATGTTGCGGCGGCGATGGGGCGTCCCTCAAACCAACTAGGGCCAGTTCGTGCTGCTCTTATTGGGCTCGGGCTGTTGTATACGCCGAGTCATGGGTATGCCGCTTTTACCGTGCCCCAGTTCGATAAATACATGTTGCGCATGAGCATAGAGTGATTGAACCGTCGAGCGGTGGCGCTAAAGCATTGCAGTTTGCGCGGCATGGCTCGATTTTGAGTGACTGGCCTAGTCGGGATAGAGTGGTTGGCTGCGCTTGTAAAAAGGGAAACTCTTTTGAGGGCGCGCAGTGCGCACGTGAATCGGTGCTGCTCTCTAGTCGTTGCGAGGGAGGGGCAGAGTTGCGGGGGCACAGTGGGGGAAACCCCGACAACATTAGGGCGTGGCGCACCTGTAATCCATAAATATGGGTGTCCACCAGACAACGGATAGGAGCAGGCTGTAGTGCCTACAATCCAACAGTTGGTCCGCAAGGGCCGCGCTGACAAGGTCAGCAAATCAAAAACTCCGGCGTTGAAGGGTTCTCCCCAGCGCCGTGGAGTGTGCACCAGGGTGTATACCACCACCCCGAAGAAACCGAACTCCGCGCTGCGGAAGGTCGCCCGTGTGCGGCTCTCCAGCGGCGTCGAAGTCACGGCATATATCCCTGGCGTTGGCCACAACCTGCAGGAACACTCCATGGTGTTGGTGCGCGGTGGCCGTGTGAAAGACCTCCCCGGGGTGCGCTACAAGATTATTCGTGGTGCCCTTGACACCCAAGGTGTGAAGAACCGCAAGCAGGCTCGGAGCCGCTACGGCGCCAAGAAGGAGAAGTGACATGCCACGTAAAGGCCCGGCGCCAAAGCGCCCCGTAATCGCTGACCCTGTATACGGCTCCATTCAGGTGAGCCAGTTGGTCGCCAAGATTCTGCTCAACGGCAAAAAGACCGTCGCGCAATCCATCGTATACACCGCCTTAGAGGGCACCCGCGAAAAGACCGGTGTTGACCCGGTGCAGACCCTCAAGAAGGCGCTCGATAACATACGTCCCCACGTTGAGGTGCGTTCTCGCCGCGTCGGCGGCGCTACGTATCAGGTGCCCGGTGAGGTGAAACCCGCCCGCGCCAACACCCTCAGCTTGCGTTGGTTGGTGGGCTACGCCCGGCAGCGCCGCGAAAAGACGATGGCTGACCGTTTGATGAACGAGATTCTGGATGCCTCTAATGGTCTGGGAGCCGCAGTCAAGAAACGGGAAGACACCCACAAGATGGCAGAAGCGAACCGCGCTTTTGCCCACTATCGCTGGTGATTTGAAGAAAGAACTATATGGCTCTCGACATGCAAACTGACCTTGCCAAAGTGCGCAATATCGGCATTATGGCGCATATTGACGCAGGCAAGACGACGACGACCGAACGTATTTTGTACTACACCGGTATCAATCACAAGATTGGTGAGGTACACGACGGCGCCGCCACTATGGACTGGATGGAGCAAGAGCAGGAGCGGGGTATCACCATCACCTCCGCTGCCACCACTTGCTTCTGGCACGATTACCAAATCAATATCATCGACACCCCTGGTCACGTCGATTTCACTATTGAAGTGGAACGCTCACTTCGGGTGTTGGATGGCGCTGTCGCGGTGTTCGACGGTGTGGCTGGGGTGGAACCGCAGTCGCAAACGGTGTGGCGGCAGGCCACCCGTTACGGCGTGCCCCGCATCTGCTACATCAACAAACTCGACCGCACCGGCGCGTCTTTCGACCACTGTGTGCGCACCATCAGGGAACGACTGAACACCGTCGCCGTGTTGTTGCAGTTGCCGATTGGAGCTGAACAGCAGTTTGTTGGGGTCATTGACCTCATCAACATGCGGGCGCTTACTTGGCGTGGCGAAACAGAGTTGGGTGAGAAGTATCAGGTGGAGGAGATTCCTGCTGATATGCTCGCGCAGGCCGAGACGGTGCGCGCCGAGATGATTGAGACGGTGGCCGAACACGACGACCAGCTCATGGAGGCGTATCTGGAGGGCGAAGAAATCACCCCGCAGATGCTGCAGGCCGCGGTACGCCGTGGCGTGCTGGCCAGCGAGTTCACCGCCGTCGTCTGCGGCACGTCATTTAAGAACAAGGGCGTACAGCCGTTGTTGGATGCCGTGGTTGACTACCTCCCGGCTCCGCTGGACATTCCCGCAGTTGAGGGCTTCAAGCCGGGGGATGAGTCGGTGAAGATTGAACGTCACCCCGACACGTCCGAGCCGCTGAGCGCGCTGGCGTTCAAAATCGCCGCCGACCCGCATCTGGGCAAACTCACATTCGTGCGGGTCTACTCCGGCATCTTGAAAGCTGGTGGTCAGGTGCTCAACGCCACCACCGGCAAGAAGGAGCGCATCGGCAAGATTTACCAAATGCACGCCAACAAGCGGCAAGAGGTGGATGCGATGTCCGCGGGGATGATTTGCGCGGTGATGGGGCTGAAAGATACCGGCACCGGTGACACGCTGTGTGACCCGACCCATCCGGTGCAGTTGGAGTCGATGGACTTCCCGGCACCAGTCATTGAGCAGGCCATCGAACCGAAAACCAAGAGCGACCAAGAGAAGTTGTCGCTCGCCATCCAGCGGTTGGCAGAGGAGGATCCGACGTTCCGGGTGCATACCGACCAGGACACGGGTCAGACCATCATCGCAGGCATGGGCGAGTTGCATCTCGAAGTGTTTATCGACCGTATGAAGCGCGAGTTCCGCGTGGAAGCCAACATCGGCAAGCCGCAGGTGGCCTACCGCGAGACGCTGCGTAAAGCGGTGAAAGACGTGGAGTACACCCACAAGAAGCAGTCCGGTGGCTCCGGCCAGTACGGCAAGGTGATTATCAGCGTTGAGCCGCAGGAACCGGGCTCTGGCTACCAGTTTGTCAACGCCGTCACCGGTGGGCGTATCCCCAAGGAGTACATCCCCGCCGTGGACGCCGGTGTCAAGGATGCGCTTCAGTTCGGGGTGCTCGCCGGTTACCCGGTGGAGGACGTAAAAGTCACTTTGCAAGACGGCCAGTCGCACGACGTGGACTCCAGCGAACTCGCGTTCAAGATTGCCGGTTCGATGGCGTTCAAAGAGGCGGCGCGCAAAGCGTCTCCGGCGTTGTTGGAGCCGATGATGCAAGTGGACGTGACCACCCCCGAGGATTATCTCGGTACAGTGATTGGCGACCTCAACGCTAGGCGCGGGCACATTCAGAGCATGGACGAACTGCACGGCAACCGCGTAGTGCGCGCCCTAGTGCCGCTCTCCGAGATGTTCGGATACGTCGGCGACTTGCGTTCTAAAACGTCTGGTCAAGCGTCGTACACCATGGAGTTCCACTCCTACGGTGAAGTGCCCCAATCCATCTCCGAGGAGATAGTAGCCAAAAACCGGGGTACGTCCAAAGAGTAATCTGGGGTGTCTCGTTTGACTACTGAGAGGGATTAGACGAAAATAGGTTGGTCTGGGTGCTTTTCGCGCCTGACCGAAAACTCGCTGCTGGAAGGCAACCGTCGTACAGCAGCAAAACGTTGTGGGAACGGCCCGCAGCGGTTGCTAACCACAAGAAATACGCCGCGCAACCAGCGCGGTGCGACAATCAGGAGGAGCCCAAGTGGCAAAGGCCAAGTTCGAGCGTACTAAGCCGCACTGTAACATCGGCACCATCGGTCACATCGACCACGGCAAGACGACTCTGACCGCGGCGATCACGAAGGTGCTCCACGAAACCTATCCGGAGCTGAAAGCCAACACTTTCACCGCGTTCGACCAAATCGACAAAGCTCCTGAGGAGCGGCAGCGTGGTATCACGATCTCGATTGCTCACGTTGAGTACGAGACCCCTAACCGTCACTACGCACACGTCGACTGCCCAGGGCACGCTGACTATGTGAAGAACATGATCACCGGCGCAGCGCAGATGGACGGCGCGATTCTGGTCGTGGCCGCCACTGACGGCCCGATGCCGCAGACGCACGAACACGTGCTGCTGGCTCGCCAGGTAGGCGTGCCCGCCATCGTGGTCGCGCTCAACAAGTGCGACATGATCGCTGAAGCTGACGCTGACCTCATTGAGTTGGTCGAGATGGAAATCCGTGAACTGCTCAGCAATCAGGAGTTCGACGGCGACAACTGCCCTGTGGTACGTATCTCCGCTTTCAAGGCGCTGGAGGGCGACCCGGCGTGGACGCCGAACATCCTAGAGTTGATGACCGCTGTTGACGAGTACATCCCGCAGCCGGCTCGTGAGACCGAGAAGCCGTTCCTGATGCCGGTGGAAGATGTGTTCACCATCACCGGGCGTGGCACGGTCGTCACCGGCCGTATTGAGCGCGGTATGGTCAAGACGGGCGAGCAGGTCGAGATTCTCGGCCTTGCCAAGACCCAGACCACCACGGTCACCGGCGTTGAGATGTTCCGCAAGATTCTGGACGAGGGTCAGGCGGGCGACAACGTTGGTCTGTTGCTGCGTGGCACCAAGAAAGAGGACGTGGAGCGCGGCATGGTCGTTGCCAAGCCCGGTTCCACCAAGCCTCACACCCAGTTCGAGGCGAACGTCTACGTGCTGACGAAGGAGGAGGGTGGCCGTCACAAGCCGTTCTTCACCAACTACAGCCCGCAGTTCTACTTCCGCACCACCGACGTCACCGGCATGGTTAAACTGCCGGAGGGCAAGGAGATGGTGATGCCCGGTGACAACACCGACATGACCGTCGAACTGCAGAAGGCGATTGCTATGGAAGAGGGCCTGAAGTTCGCTATCCGCGAGGGTGGCCACACCGTAGGCGCCGGTCGCGTAACCAAGATTATCGCCTGATAAACGACCAACAAGTGAGCCACAAGCCCACTTGTGAGCGGGGACTCGTACAAACGTGTACGAGTCCCCGTTCCGCTATCCGTAACAGAGCGATTATTGTCATAAGTAGCTGGTTAAATGCTAGTTAGGAGGTGAAATACATGAGTAGCACTGTAGCTGAGTTGCAGTTACCCCCCGCTGACCGCCGTCCTTTCGCTGACCGTCGTCCGTGGTTCACCCCAGATTCGCTCGATAATCTGCACGGGCCACGCTCTGGGCTGGTCTGGGTCTCGGCTCACATAAACACTGCACCGGAGCCGGTTTACAACTTTGATGACCCCGCTGAACTGCGGGCAGGATACAGTGCCATCGTGCAAGAAGCCATCCCCGGCGAACACGAATGGCTACTTGACAAGGAATTATTGCTGAAACTGTGGCCAGATTTGTTTCTGCCACGACAGTGTCGCGCAGTGTGGATCGCAAAGTTCCCTGAAGAACTGGGAAGCCTCCCTGTTAGGGCATTGAGCCTCTAGTCTAAGAAAGCCGAGTCTCGAAATGAAGCCTTACCATGAGCGTTTAGCACGTATCGCTTTGAGTGTAATCGCCGACCGGGGGTTCGTTCTTGCTGGTGGTTACGCTATTTCGCAAAACGGTATGGGGGAGCGTCCCTCAATGGATGTTGATTTGTTTACTGACCGAAACTCGCCAGAGAGTTTTTCGATAGCGCTTGCAGAGGTGCGCCAGACGTTCCAAAATCACGGCTTGAACGTTGAAGTGGTTACTGAGGTGCCGATGTTCGCCAACCTCCAGGTAAGTGATACGGCCACCGGAGAAACTAGTGAACTGCAATTATGTTATGACTACCGCTACTTCCCGCCGGTGTTGTTGAGTATAGGCCCAGTGTTGGCTCCTGATGATGCAGTGAAGAACAAGATGTCCGCGCTGTGGTCGCGGGGCTATGTGCGCGATTTTATTGATATTGATGCCGTACTCCGCTCCGGTATGTACACTCGCCGCGAAGTGCTGGCTCTCGGAGATACGGCTGAAGCTCTCCCTTTTGATAAGAAGTGGCTGGCTGCCAGGTTTAGAACGATCACCGAGTTTAATGAGGAAGCGTTCGCTCAATACGGCGTAACTGCCGCCCAGCGGGAGGAAATCATTAAGCTGTTTTTGCAGTGGGCTGATGAGATTGATCCTTGCGGCCGCGCAACTTTGGCACAGTAACCAGCTAACCGTCTGCTTGAATAATCGCCCAGTCAACAGTCCGTCTATAATGGATTCTTGTATGGTGGCGCAAAGGCTCAACGGTTAAAAGGGGGGAGCCATGGGGCTTCTAAAGCAAAGTGTTTCCAAGGCCTTGGCGTTGGGGATGATTATTACAATGTTGGCGCTGGAGGCCTGCACGGCCGACAACGACGACAAAGACGCCCCCACGGGCGCCCCAGGCTCGACGAGCGCAACGGAAACCCCGAGCGCGCCAGATGCCCCCCCAAACGCCGGCGACGAGCCATCCGGCTCGACGACTTCGACTACGGAGCCAGCGTCGACGACGACCAACAGGCCTAGCCTGTTCAGGAAACCGGTAGAGTTCGCCTACACAATCGGCGACACTGATGTGAAAATCACCTTCTGGGAAGAGTGGGATCTGTCTGACATCTCCACAGTTCATCCAGTAGATGGTAGCGATATCCCCAGGCAGCCGGCTAGAATAGGCGTAGTGCCGTTCTCGGTGGAAGTAGTTTCCACGAGCCGAAGCAAGCTTATAGCAGCCGTGCGTGCGGGTATTGGCGGTGTCGCCTCCTCCGATGCCATAGTCGGTATCGAGAAAATAGGAGTGATTGAAGGCTATAACTATATAGTCCGCAATGGCTACTTCAGCATAAATTATGCCGAATCGCCAATCGTCACGGACTGGGACGCGGTGGTAGCAGGTGATATTAGCAACCTTCGCCTCCAGTTGACAATTGCGGCTGGTCCCGTCGAGGCTACCTACGATAGCGATATGCCATATCGTATTTTCGCTATCACGCAAAACGGGATGATGGATGTCACCACATATGTACGTAATGACCCTGTTTACGGTTACGCGGTTTTCTGCAAACCGACGCTCGGTGAAACCGTAAGCGATGTCTGGTGTTCTTGGCATTAAGCTCAATCAGATATACACCTTAAACGCAAGGTTCCTTTTGAGTCGTCCTCCACCCGGCTAAACGAAAACAGCTATATCTCAGAGTTCGAGGCGGAACTTCTTGCAGCATCGGTGGAACTTCATACCGAATATAGAGAGTGGAACTGCGAAACTGTATCAGAGCACTGCGGAGATGTTTGCGGTATGGAACAAAGAGGACGCAGCTGGCGAATGACGATAAGTGGTTGCGACGTGGCGTAGTTTTAGGGATACATTGAGGGTGCATGACTACCTTGTCAGGGGTTAAGTCTGGCAACTTCAAGTAGGAGAGGAAAACGGTAGCGGTTAGACTTAGGCGCGCTATGAATGAAGTAAAGAAAACGCAACGTACCCGGGTGGCACCGTCGCCTACGGGGGATCCGCATGTTGGGACGGCGTATCAGGCGTTGTTTGATGTGGCGTGGGTGCGCCAGCAGGGCGGGCAGTTTGTGCTGCGCATCGAGGACACTGACCAGAATCGGCTGGTGGCGGGCTCTGAGCAGCAGATTTATGACAGTTTGCGCTGGTTGGGGTTAGACCCTGACGAGAGCCCCGAGGTGGGCGGGGCTTACGGGCCGTATCGGCAGTCGGAGCGGCTGGATACGTATCGCCCGTATGTTGAGCAGTTGCTGGCCGCCGGGCACGCGTATTACTGCTGGTGTAGCGCGGAGCGGCTGAAAGAGCTACGGGCTGAACAGGAGGCGGCCAAGGTTTCGGAGACTGGCTATGACCGGCTCTGCTACCACCTGCTGCTAGAACACGGCGCTGACAAGGTGCGCGAGGTGCGCTCGCAGTTGCCGGGGTTCTCCGAGATGCCGGTGGTGCGGATGCTGGTTCCCGAGGATGCGCCGTTGAGTTTTACCGATTTGATTAGGGGAAGTGTGAACGCGCCGTTCCCCGATGACCAGGTTATTTTGAAAGCCGACGGGTTCCCCACGTATCACCTAGCGGTGGTGGTGGACGACCATCTGATGGGTATCACTACGGTGGTGCGCGGCGAGGAGTGGATTAGTTCCACCCCGAAACACCTGTTACTCTATCGCTGGTTGGGTTGGGAGCCGCCCGCGTTCGCCCATATGCCGCTGCTGCGCAACACCGACCACTCCAAAATCAGCAAACGTAAGAACCCGGCGGCCAGATTGCTGTGGTTTAGGGAGCAGGGCTATCTGCCGGAGGCGCTGTTGAACTTTCTGCAACTGCTCGGCTATCCGCCGGTACGCGAGGATTCCGAGATGGCTACCCTGAGCGAGTTCGTGGCTCACTTCGATTGGGCGAAGATATCCACCGTCGGCCCGGTGTTCGACACCGGCAAGCTGGATTGGTTGAACGGTGCGTATATCCGCGCGCTGGACGATACGGAGTTGGCGCACCGGATTGCGATCTACGAGGCAGAGCGGGGGCGTCCGCTGGATGAGCATACGGTTGCGGTGCTCACCGCCGCCGTGCCCATCATCAAAGAGCGCATCACCCTGCTCAGCGACGCCCTACCCATGATTGACTACCTGTTACTGCCCGCTGCCGAGTTGGTGATTGCGGACGATGCCCGCGCGGCACTGCCCGAGAACACCGCCCAGATAGTGTCTGCCGCTGTTGCTGCTTTGGAAACGCTGACCGATTGGAACCCGAGCGCCATCCAAGACGCACTGCGTAGCGCACTGGTGGAAACCCTAGGTCTGAAACCGAAAGTGGCCTTCAACCCCATCCGTACCGCCATCGCTGGCCGCAAAGTCAGCCCCCCCCTATTCGAATCCATGGCGATTCTCGGCCAGCCCGAATGCCAAGCGCGCCTATCCCGACTTATCTGATACGTCGAAGCGCCCCGTAACCTCAGAGGGATAAAAATGTCGGAGGCTTGTTGGATAATGGTGTGATTAATACGGAATGGAGGGGTTGCTATGACGGGTTTGTTTGCGGAACGTGAATCTGATTGTGCCCCTGATGGTGACGCGCTATCTGGTTACGCTCGGCTGTTGAGTGGGATTGTTGGGGTGTTGGAGCAGGCGCGTACTGCTGCCGTGCGGAGCGTTAATGCCGTCATGACTGCTACTTATTGGAGTATTGGTTACAGTATTGTCGAGCAGGAGTTGAGGGGTAAAGAACGGGCTGGATACGGTGAGGAGTTGATGGCTCGACTTGCAGTTGATTTGACTGCAAAGTTTGGGCGGGGGTTTGGGCAGCGCAACCTTTATCAGATGCGGCAATTTCGTTTAGCGTGGCCGCCTGAGACAATTTTGCAGACGCTTTCTGCGAAATCATCAAAGCAGCAGATTTTGCAGATACCATCTGCAAAATTGCCGGTGGTGGTATTTGGTGATGGCGAAAGCGTTGATTTGGGGATGCTTGCACAGGCTTTTCCGTTGCCGTGGTCGGCGTATGTGAAATTGCTGTCGGCTCGTTCTCCCGAGGCACGGCGCTTTTATGAAACGGAAGCAATACGTAATGGTTGGACAGTTAAACAGCTGAATAGGCAGATTAACTCTTTGTTTTATGAGCGGACTGCTCTGTCTCGTGACAAGGCTGCAATGCTTTTACGGGGTTCGGATGCGGTTGTGGGGGATGCTGTTATCGCTGAGGAATCCGTTAAAGATCCGCTCGTATTGGAGTTCCTTGGTCTGAAAGATGAGTACTCTGAGACTGATTTGGAAGATGCTCTCATTACTCATTTAACTGATTTTCTGCTTGAACTTGGTGATGATTTCGCATTTATTGCTCGGCAGCGCAGACTTCGGTTGGATGATAGTTGGTTCAGGGTTGATCTTGTTTTGTTTAATCGTAGGCTGCGTTGTTTGGTGCTTGTTGATTTGAAACTTGGAAAGTTTTCTTATCAGGATGCGGGGCAGATGACGCTTTATCTTAATTACGCTAAACAGCATTGGGTCAAACCAGGTGAAAATCCGCCAGCAGGTATTATTCTGTGTTCGGGGAAGGGAACTGATGAAGTGCGGTATTCTTTGGACGGTCTCGGCAATGCGATTTTAGCTACTGAGTATCGGCTTGCTTTGCCGGATGAGAAACTGCTCGAAGCTGAACTTGCAGCGACCCGAATACACTTTG
>JAITED010000195.1 GCA_031282235.1 Propionibacteriaceae bacterium
GCTGTGGGGTGTTCTGGGTTTAAGGTGTCGCGGGGGACGCTCCGGTGCGTGCGAATGATTCTCGCACGCACCTTTACTCTGTGACTCCCAAATCCCGGCGCTCCCCTAAAGGGGACCGCTGCGGGCATGGGAGCCAAGCCCCCGCTCGTACCTTAAACCCAGAACACTAGTAATCCTCGCGGTTTCCCCTTTAGCCCCCGTCTTGAAGGGGGTGGCAGGCGTAGCCTGACGGGGGTTTCACCTCACTGCTTCATCTGAGCAGCGGTATTCCTTGCGCTTTACCTTGCTGCGTATCTGAACTCAGCGGATGACGGGGTGGGAGGGGGCGCTTACGTCGTATAGGGCGGCTTCCACTTGCAACAGGGGCACTATCACTTCGGCTTTTAGCGGGGAGTTGTCGGAACTGCCCCAGAGAATCTGTTTGCCGTCGTTTAGTTCGATGATGATGATGTCGCGGGAGATGACTTGCACTTCTGATAAGCGCTCTAATACGGCGGGGGGCAGCGCTGCGATTACGGTGGCTGCGGAGACCAGCAGTTGCGGGTCAACGGTGGCGGTGCGGACTACGGGCACTTCTTGACGTTCAGCGGTGGCGTTGAACACCACCCCGTCGGCGCTCACCCACTGGTAGACCCCGCCCTCTAGGCGCTGCGCTACTGCGGTGCGCTCCACTACGACGATACGCAGCGTGTGCGGCCAACTGCGGCTAACCGTAACCTCAGCTATGGGCGCTAGGGCAGCTATCCTCTCTTGCACGGCGGCGGTGTCAACCTTAGCCAGCGGGGTGTTCATGGGTGCGGCGGCGACGGAAATCACCTCGTCGGCGGCGATAATTTTGTTGCCCTCCACACGCACGGTGGTGAGCGCCAGCATATCGGAGAGGAACACCGCCCACGCGGCGGCCCCCACCAGCAGCACCGCCACGGCGCTGAACAGCCAACGCCTGATGGTTCTACGGCGCGAGCGCAGTTTGCGCACCTGCAACGCCGCGGTCATGTCTGCGATGCCTAGCGAGCTGGGGCGCGGCTCTGGGGCAATCGGTGGACGTTTTGACTCACTCATGCGCGCCTCCCATCGCTTCCCACCAGCCCTAACACCACCGCCGCAACCCGCTCAGCGGCTGCGCTGGGCAGTAGCGTTCTCCCGGCGTTTGCCATAGTCGCCAACCGCGCAGGGTCACGCAGTAACGGCAGCACTTCAGCCAAGAGCCGCGCTGCGGTGAGGTCGGCATCTTTGAGCAGCACCCCAGCGCCAGCGGCCACCACTGGGGCGGCGTTGCGCTCCTGCTCACCGTTGCCCACCGGATACGGCACATACACCGCTGGTAGCCCAATACTGGCGGTCTCCACCACCGTCGCGGCACCGGCACGCCCGAGCATCAGGTCAGCACTGGCGTACGCATCCTCCATACGGTCTACATAGGCCACCGGCAGATAGCGCACCCCAGCGGCGGACGTAAGCGGCACCGTCTCCGCTGTCATGTTCTGCGGGCCAAGTACGTGCAAAATCTGTATCCCAGCATCCAACAGTTCAGCGCGCGCGGCCAGCAGCGCCGTATTGATGCTGCGCGCCCCCTGTGAACCGCCGGACACCAGCAAAGTGGGCAGATTCGGGTCTAAACCGAATGCGGCAGCACCGGCGGTTCGGAACGCCGCCCGCCCCTGCTTCGCCAACTCGGCTAGCCCGGCGCGTATCGGCAAGCCCGTAACCTGCGCGCGCGGCAGCGGGGTGTTTGGGAAACTCACCAACACCGCTGCGGCGAATCTGGCCGCCCCCCGGTTCGCCAAACCGGGCAGTGCGTTCTGTTCGTGTATCACCACCGGAATCCGTAGCGCGCGGGCAGCGAAGTACACCGGCAGCGAAACGTAACCCCCGAAACCCACCGCCACTTCGGCGTTCGTCTCCCGCAGAATCTTTTTTGCCACGCGCACCGCCCCGGACAGTCGCCACGGCACTTTGGCCAACTCTAAACCGGGTTTACGTGGCAACGGCACCGCAGGTATCAACCGCAACGGCAGCCCGGCAGCTGGAATCACCCGATTCTCCAACCCGCGCGGAGTGCCGACACAAGTCAGCGTCGCGCCCGCGTCCAGCAACTGTTCCGCAGTGGCTAGTAGCGGTGAGGTGTGCCCTGCCGTACCCCCACCGGCAAGTACGATGCTGGTCATTTACTGCCCCTACCGTACTCGGGGTGCGGCCACCACCCCGGTGACTATGGGGGTAGCCTGTTTCTTAGTGCGCGACGCCGCCACCGCTTGCGGCTCATGGCGGGCGCAGGTCAACAGCACCCCCACGGCTATCGCCTCCGCGACCAGCGCCGAGCGCCCATACGACATGAACGGCAGCGGCAGACCCACCACCGGGATGATGTTGAGCGCCACAAAGATGTTGATGATGGCCTGCACTCCAAGCCAAGCGGTCATTCCGATGGCCGCCATCTTGTAAAACATGGAGGTGGAGCGCACTGCGATACGTATCCCCGCAATCACCAGCACCGCGAACATGCAGATGATCAGCAGGGAACCCAGCAGGCCGTGCTCCTCGCCGAATACGGAGAAGATGTAGTCCGTGTGCGCACCGTTGTAGAGCCCACCCCACTTCTGCCGCGAGGCTCCGATGCCTGTCCCCCACCAACCGCCGGTGGCTAGCCCATACACTGAGTTGAGGGGTTGGTCTGACGTTGAAGCCACCACCCCATCAAACAATCGCTCCAAGCCGGGGATTTTGGCAAAGACCGCCGCGAAACGCCCAAGCCGCTCTGGGCTTCTAAGCACCAGCGCGGTAAACCCAGCCAGATAGATAGCGCAGACCGGCAGTATCACTTTCAGCACTGGGGCACCGACGAACCACAGCATCGCCAGCGTGATGACCGCCAGCACACACACCGTACCCAAGTCTTTCTCCGCTACCACTAAAGCCACAATCAGTAGGCTTCCGGGCAAGAAAATACGTAGCCAGCGCAGGTTATCCAGCCGCCGCTGCGCCTGCGAG
>JAITED010000019.1 GCA_031282235.1 Propionibacteriaceae bacterium
CCCATCACAGCTTTCGGTGCTTTCAACCGATAAATATCACCACGCACGCAACTCCTCCATATCCGCCAACGCCTCACGGCAAGCTGCCAAATCTATCGGGTCATCACGCAACCGCTCCGCCTCTTTGAGGAGTTCTGCGCGCCTAACGCGCCGTGCCATGTCGAGGATAGCATCACGTATCACCTGAGATTTTGGCACATCACCCGCACTAACAAGGTAATCCACCGCCTCAGCCGTAACCTCATCCACCCGCACTGTCAACATTGTCATACGAACACCGTATCACATATTGTATGTCACAAATTCACTGCCAAGCACCCTCCAAACTACGAACCTCGACTCTTGACTTTCGCGTATAGCGCCACCGCCGGTGCCACACGCCCACTACTGAGTTCGGCTTCGCCGTACCGACTTCGCCCGGTATTCCGTACGAAAGAATGGAAGAAGAATAGAATTGGTGCAGCCAGTGGGATAACTGTTAGCTGGCAGATTTAGTGGGAGGTGGTTGGAATGCTCGGAGCGATTATCGGCGATATTGTGGGCAGCGTATATGAGTGGAACAACATAAAAACTAAAGAGTTCCCGTTGTTTCGGGAAGATTGTTTTTTCACGGATGATACGGTGATGACCATCGCTACAGCTGATGCCCTTTTGCATGGTGGCGAAGCTGACGATTTCGTAGCTGCTTACAGCAAATGGGGGCAGTTATATCCGAACGCTAGTTACGGCGCCCGGTTCAGCAATTGGATATACTCCGATAAGCATGAGCCGTATAACAGTTGGGGCAACGGTTCAGCGATGCGCGTTTCGCCCTGCGCATGGTTTGCGAAATCGCTGGAAGAAGCGGAAACCATCGCGGCGCGCTCCGCAGCAGTAACGCATAATCACCCAGAGGGTATTAAAGGAGCGCAAGCGACCGCCGCCGCGATTTATCTGGCTCGCACCGGCAAAACTAAGCCGGAGATTAAAAACTATATTGAAACCACGTATGGGTATGACTTGAGCAAAACCCTTGACGAGATACGCCCAACGTATCGCTTCAATGAAAGCTGTCAGGATACCGTGCCCCAAGCAATCATCGCGTTTCTCGAAAGCGAAGATTTCAAGGACGCAATCCGAAATGCCATCTCTCTCGGTGGCGACAGCGACACCCTTGCAGCTATCACCGGCAGCATCGCCGAAGCCGCCTACCCAGTGAGCAGCGCCATCATCACAACCGCCTTTCGTTTTCTCGATGACAAACTGTCAGCCGTAATAAGCTCCTGGTTGGACAACGAACTACCGCTCGGCGTACAAGTTAAAAAATCCGATTGGGAAATCAATGAGTTCTCTAAAATCCATACGCTTCAAGAGGCATCTTAAAATCTTAAAGGAGCGTGGTGAGCCAGTTTTGGGCTAGCAGTTGATGGCCTAGTGGTGTGGGGTGTACACCGTCCTCGGTGGTGTTTGGGTGCGCGTTCATCACGGCATCGGTGGGCACCAGCACCGCATGGTATTTGGCGGCGAGTCGATGTACGGCAGCGATACGCGCCTCCAAATCAGGCCGCCACGCCTCAAGATACCCATCCACCGGAACCAAATACGGCTCCAGCAGCACCACCCGAACCCCTTTAGCGGTCAACCGGCGCAACATCGTATCCAACTCCACCTCATACCGCGCGGGGGTAGCGCCACCACCCAGTTCTAGGCTCAACCACACGTCGTTCACACCCACCATAATTGACACCACATCAGGCGTAAGCGCCAAACAATCCCGCTCAAAACGCCGCGCCAAATCAAACACCCCGTCCCCACTCACACCCCGATTTAGGCAAACCACGTCCGGAAAACGCTCCGTCAACGCCGCCGCCACCAGCGCCACATACCCATCACCGAGTTCGGCGTCGTCATACCAACCCCGCCCGGTCTCCGTAATCGAATCCCCGAAGAACAGTATTCGCTCATTCCCCGTCAAAAAACTCGCCATACCCCCATCCTGCCACGCGAAACTGGCGGGGTTATACGTTGTAGCCGATGTAGCGCAGTTGTTCTCGGCCTTCTTCGGTGATGCGGTCCATCGTCCAAGGGGGGAGCCAGACCCAGTTGATGGTTACGGTGCGGGCGATGTCCACTAGGGCGGCTTGAGCGCCCCACTCAATTTGGTCGGTGAGGGGGCAGGCGGGGGTGGTCAGGGTCATATCGACGGTGACGTTAAAGTCATCGTCGATGGTTACTCCATACACTAACCCTAAATCCACCACGTTCACACCCAACTCGGGGTCTACTACGTCTTTTAGGCGCTCTAGCACGGCGGTTTCGCGCTCCGACGGCGGGGGAAACACTGCGGACGGGTCTAGCCCCAACGCGGGGGTCTGTGGTGCTTCATTTGCGGGTTGTTGTGGTTCCGTACCCATCTTTGCCTATCTCTCTCTCAACTCTCTGTATTCATTTTCCGTATTCCGAACTGCTGGCTGTGCCTTGCGACTACTAGAAACATTTTACGTAGTTTGCGCACCAAATGCCCTAGTCTTACGCCGCAATCAGTTCAGCATCCGCAACTTGCGCGCGTATTAACGCATCCCTAAGCGCCGACCAAGCCAGCATGGCGCACTTCACCCGGCCGGGAAACTGCGCCACGCCATGAAACGCAACCGCATCTTCCAACAGATTCTCATCCGGGACGACACGCCCCGCCGACTCCATCATGCGCTTAAACTCGTGATACAACTTCGACACTTCCCTCACGGAATGCCCAATCACTAGGTCAGCCATGATGGACTCTGAGGCTTGCGAGATGGAACAACCCACCGCGTCATACGACACATCAGTGAGCACCCCACCCGCCGCATCGACCATCACCCGCAGCGTCACCTCGTCGCCGCAACTGGGGTTGACGTGATGCACCTCGGCGGTATACGGCTCCCGCAGCCCCGCGTGATGCTTTTCACGGTAATGGTCCAGGATGATGTCCTGATACATGCTGGTCGCATCGACCACTGGCGTTCACCTCTTTCGTGCAAAAAAATCCCTGGCGAACTCTACACCCTCCACCAGCGCGTCAATCTCAGCGGGGGTGGTGTAGAGATACGACGACAGCCTAGTGGATGCCTGCACCCCGAACCGCTCATGCACCGGACGGGCGCAGTGATGGCCGCCGCGCACCGCCACCCCCCGGTTGTCCAACAACTGCATCAAATCGTGGGGATGCACCCCGGCGAGCGCGAACGACACCGCGCCGCCGCGTTCCTCCATAGTGGCAGGCCCCAACAACTGCACGCCATCGGTAGCTAGCAACCGCTCTAGGGCATACGCGGTGATGCTCTGTTCGTGCTCCGCAATCGTCGCCATGCCGATATTTTCCAGATACGCTACTGCTGCCCCCAACCCCACAACCTGCGCAATCGGTGGGGTACCAGCTTCGAAGCGGTGCGGCGGTGGCGCATACGTAGAGCCCGTCATCCGTACCACCTCAATCATCTCCCCGCCACCTAAGAAAGGCGGCAGCGTCTCCAACAGGTCATAGCGGCCCCAAAGCACCCCAATACCAGTGGGGGCGAGCATCTTGTGGCCGGTGAACGCCAACATATCTACGCCCAGTTCCGCCACCGCAGTGGGACGGTGCGGCACGCCCTGCGCCCCGTCCACCACCACCACTGCCCCATACGTATGCGCCCAAGCGGCAACCTCAGCGATGGGGTTTACGGTGCCGAGCGTGTTGGAAATCCAAGCCAACGACACAACCTTGGTACGTTCGTTAATGAGGTTCTCACTACGCGCTTTGTCGATGTCCAGCCGCCCATC
>JAITED010000096.1 GCA_031282235.1 Propionibacteriaceae bacterium
GGGGAGTCGCAGCCGGGGGATACGCCGCGCTCGCAGTGGTGGCGGGATGCGGTGGTTTATCAGATATATCCGCGCAGTTTCGTTGACTCTGATGGCAACGGTGTGGGCGACCTGCGGGGCATCATCTCTAAACTGGATTATCTGCGCTGGCTCGGGGTGGATGCGATTTGGATCTCGCCGTTTTATCCCTCGCCGGGGGCAGACATGGGATACGACATCTCCGACTACACCGACGTTGACCCACTGTTTGGTGATTTGCAGGCGTTCGACGACTTAGTGGCAGCGGCTCATACGCGCGGACTACGGGTGATAGTGGACATCGTGGCTAACCACACCTCAGACGAACACGCCTGGTTCGTGGAATCGCGCAGTGCTAAAACGAACGCTAAACGGGATTGGTACTGGTGGCGGCCAGCGAGAGCGGGCTACCAGCCGGGAACACCGGGAGCTGAACCCAACAACTGGGCATCGTTCTTCGGTGGCTCCGCGTGGAGTTTTGACCCGGAGACCGGGGAGTATTACCTCCACCTGTTCGACCGTAAACAGCCGGATTTGAACTGGGAGAACCCCGAAGTGCGGCAGGCGCTTTTTGAGATGATGCGCTGGTGGAAAAACCGTGGGGTGGACGGGCTGCGGCTCGACGTAATCAATCTGGTCTCTAAAGTGCCCACCCTCCCCGGCGACGATAGCGGAAACGGGTTCAAGTATTACGCCTGTGGGCCGCGGATACACAAATATATGGCTGAACTGCGCGCTGGGGTTGCCGGTTCCGATACGGATTTCGTACTCATCGGGGAGACCCCCGGGGTCAACCCCGAGCAGGCAGTAGGGTTCACCGACCAGCAGCGCGGCGAGTTGGACATGATTTTCGCTTTCCAGCATGTGGAGTTGGGGCAGGAGAACGGCAAGTTCGACACCAGAGCGTTGCTCCCCGGCGAACTCGCGGACATGTTGGCGTATTGGCAGGAGAGTCTGGGGGATGCCGGCTGGATTGGGCTGTATCTGTCGAACCACGACCAGCCGCGGCAAGTCTCGCGCTTCGGAGACGATTCGGAGCAGTGGCGGGCACACTCAGCCAAAACCCTCGCTTTGGCATCCATGCTGCAGCGCGGCACTGCGTTCGTATATCAGGGTGAAGAAATCGGCATGATTAACGCCAACTTCGCCTCTGCTAGCGAACTACGGGATGTGGAGTCATTAAACTACCTAGCCCAAGGGGGAAACCTCAAAGGAGTGCAGGCAGCGGGGCGCGACAACGCCCGCACCCCGATGCAGTGGGACTCATCGCCCGGAGCTGGCTTCACCGCAGGCACCCCGTGGGTTGCTGTTCCCGCCCGAGGTGCCCACATCAGCGTCGCGGAGCAGCGGGCAGCTGCCGATTCGGTGCTCAACTTCTACCGTGCCCTAGTGGAGTTACGGCACCGCGAGCCCGCCATCGGTTCCGGCAGTTACCGCAGGGTGGCCACCGACACCCCGGCGGTATACGCCTACGAGCGCGAGTTGGGGGAGCAGCGTTTACGTATCATCGCCAACCTGTCGGACGAGACGGCGCACACCACGCTTTCCGACTGTGAATCGTGGCAGGAGTTGTTGGCTACTGAACCCATCGCCAAACAAAACCCCCTAGTCCTGCCCCCTTGGAGTGGCGTAGTGCTACAGCGGAGCTGAACGGGGGCCAAAGGCGATAGCTGCTGAGCGTATAACTATTTGATGCGCAACGGAATCCCGGACACCAGCAGTATCACTTCGTCGGCTAACTGGGCGCAGTGTTGGTTGAGGCGGCCTAGCGTATCGCGGTAAGCGCGCCCTAAAGCGGATGGGGGAACTATGCCCCAACCCACCTCGTTAGTGACCAACAGTAAGTCTTTATCGTATTCACGGGCGAATGCTGCGATGGCATCCAGTTCTGCGCAACAGATACGCTCCACCGCATCCACCTCAGCGGCGCTGAACCCGTCCTCCGCGCTGATTTCGTCAAACCATACGAACGTGAGCAGGTTGGATACGCAATCCAGCAGGATAGCGCGATACGCCGTGGGGTCAACCACGCTGGCTACGGTGTGCAGGTCGCGGTGGGTTTCCCACGTCGGCCAAGTGGCCGGGCGCGCTGCACGGTGGGCGGCCACCCGCTCGCGCATCTCGTCATCTCCGGCGATAGCGGTGGCGATGTAGAGAGCATCGTATCCGTTAGCTTTGATACGCGCTTCGGCGTAGCTGCTTTTACCGCTGCGCACGCCGCCGGTTATTAAGGTGATGCTCATGGGGTGAATCCCCTCAACTTTCTCTACGTTTATGCTAGTCGTAGCGGTTTTTATACGTCGTCGCGGTTGTCAACTAATACGGTGGTGTCAAAGTTGATGTCGTCGAACGTGCCCATCCCGTTCATCATGGCGCACGCGCCCCGCAGTATCTGTAGCGCCAGCGGGCAACCGGAGCCCTCACCGAGACGCATTCTGAGTTCCAGATAGGGTTGCAACCCCAGTTCATCCACAATCACCGAGTGTGCTGGTTCTTCGCTGCGATGGGAGGGGAACATGAAATCGTGCGTCGCGGGGGCGAGACGATACGCGATGAGCGCCGCAGCCGCCGAAATCACCCCGTCGATGATGATGGGTTTACGCTGCCAAGCTGCGGCCAGATAGCAGCCCACCATTCCGGCGATGTCCAACCCGCCCACTGCGGCCAGCACCGCGATGGGGTCGGTTACGTCGGGCTGATTCACCGCCAAGGCTTGCTTAATCACTTCCACTTTGTGCTCCCAAGCCTCGTCCGTAAGCCCGGCGCCGCGTCCGACAGCGGACTCTGGCGTAATCCCGGTGAGCGCGATGACTACGGCGGCGCTGGTGGAGGTGTTGCCAATCCCCATCTCGCCCGTGCCCAAAATGTCCGCGCCCGCGGCGTAACTTTCGCAGGCCAAATCGAACCCCACCTGAATAGCGCGCTCGGCAACCTCCCGGCTCATCGCTGGGCCTTGCGCCATGTTGGCGGTGCCGCGCGCTACGTTGTAATCCAGCACCGCTGGCCAACCGGCGGGGGTGCTGATGCCGATGTCAATCACTTTCACTTCCGCCCCAGCGGCGGCGGACAACACTGATACGCCGCAGATGCCCCGCGTCATATTGATGGCTTGTAACCTAGTGAAGCCGGGGTCTACTGTGGCCACGCCCTCCGCGACCACGCCGTTATCGGCGGCGAACACCAGCACGGTGCAGTTGTCCAGATGATTGTGGGTCTGCCCGGTGATACCGGCCAGTTTCACCGCCATATCTTCGAGCCGCCCCAGCGACCCGAACGGTTTGATGAGGAAGTCACAGTAGGCACGCGCCGCGCTCAGCGCCTCTTGGTTTGCTCCCGTGATGGTGGGGATGATGTCTTGGTAGCGGGTCATTTTTTCTCCTGTGGTGTGGTTCACGTTTTGGTTGCCGGTTTTAGCTAGTGATTTGGCTTGGGGTTTGGTTGATTCGTAAATGTGTTTGGGTTGGTGGGTTGGTGGGTTGGTGGGGGCAGTTCATTCGTGCTCCCACTGGGTGAGCATCTTGCGCATCCATGCGAAAACGTCCATGCCGTATACGGCTGCTAGCCGCGCCCCCGATAACGCTTCCAGCACCGGGCCGTCCGCGACCACCCGCCCTTCATGCAGCAGCACCGCGCGGGTGCCATACGATTTGGCGAGCGACAGGTCGTGTACCACGGACATCACCGCTCGTCCGGGCTGTTTGAGCCATTCGCGTATCAAATCAAACTCCTGTTCTTGATAGGCGAGGTCGAGGTGGTTGGTTGGTTCGTCCAGCAGCAGAATCTGCGGGTCTTGTGCGAACAGTTGCGCTAGGAAAGTGCGCTGTAGTTCGCCACCGGATAAGGTGAGCACCGACTGATCCAGAAATGGTTCCAAACCGGTGAGCGCGATGGCGCGTTCGATGGCGGCTTCGTCAGCGTCGCTGCGGGTTGC
>JAITED010000216.1 GCA_031282235.1 Propionibacteriaceae bacterium
CCACGCGAATTGGCAGCCCCAACGCTTGCCAGCTACACCGTGAGAGTACCGTCTAAGCGGAAACTAGCGCCTCAGTTAACCATTTACCGAGCGTTTCGCGTACTAAATCGGATTGGCGCGCACCTTTGATGGCCGCTGCCCGCTCCAAGTCGGCTTTCATCGTTTCAGATACGCGCAGATTCAACATCGGAGAATGCTTACCGGGAGCCGTCAAAGACGGTCGCCCACCACGCGCTGCACGCTGCGAATACTCAACTGCGCATGCCTCGGTGAGGCGCCCACCAGCGACACAAAACTCCTCCTCGTCAAGGTCAATCTCAGTGACTGTAACATCTGCGGGAATCACTGCCGGGAATCTACTGTCTCTCATTTTTCTTCCTCCAAGCTAGGGGCATCGCGTGTATTAGTGCGAACTGGTTGAGGATACGACAATTGAATACGGTGGTCGGAGGCGGGATCGAACCGCCGACCTCTTCCTTTTCAGGGAAGCGCTACTACCGGCTGAGCTATCCGACCGTGTGGACATCAAGGAGAACCTTAAGCCACTGGGAGCGATACCTTAACACCGCTCCCGGCGACCCCGACGGGACTCGAACCCGCGACCTCCGCCGTGACAGGGCGGCGCGCTAACCAACTGCGCTACGGGGCCATTCGTACATTCGTATTGAATGACCGGCTTGCGACCCTTATGAACCTTTAGAGTTCATAGAGCAACCAAAGCATCATAGCGTGGGCTGATTCTTAAACAGAAATCAGTTCCCGCCCGAGTACGGCTCGGCGGTGTTTTGGTCGTCTAGGTCGTCGTCTATCTGGTAGCGGGCAGCCAAATCTGCCCACTTGTCTGGCGTCTCATCGAACGGGTCGTCAAAATCGTGTGGCTCACCTCTGAGTTCACGTTCCAACGACGCAAAGTCGGTATCAACCGAGCGATACTTCAAATCGCGGGCTACCTTGGTCTGTTTTGCCTTCTGTCGGCCGCGCCCCATATCTCGGGTCGACCCCCTTTAGCTCAAGTCACGGTGGGACCAACTGGGGCCCGCACAGACACGGTCATAGTTTATTCGTACCCATAAGAGTAGCGAATTGCGGGGCCGAACTAAAGCTGAACCGTAAAACTGGGCATTCTCACAGGTTATTAGCAGGTAGGGGCGCTCAAATGGCGTGGGCGCCTATCAGTTGTACGGAGGCGGGCTGAGCAGCATCAGCCAATACTTCGCCACATATCCAAGCGAATACGCCGCGTGCTTCCAGCACTCGTATCGCCTGCTCTGCCGCCGCAGCTGGCAGCACCGCCGCCATGCCGATCCCTAGGTTGAGAGTGCTTTCGATATCGGAACGGGATACGTCCCCCACCTCTTGCACTAGGGAAAACACCCGGGGCAGGCTCCAAGTGGCGCGGTCAATCTCCACTCGTATCCCGTCAGGAATCACCCGTACCAGATTGCCAGCGAACCCGCCGCCGGTGATGTGGCTCAGGGCGTGAACTTCAACCTGCTCCAACAGTGCCAATACGTCCAGCGCATACACCCTAGTGGGGGTGAGCAGTTCTTCGCCTAAAGTACGCCCGAAGTCAGCAACGTAGCGCCCGTATTCCCAACCGGCATCGCCGAACACTCGCCGTACCAAAGAGTAGCCGTTGGAGTGCAACCCCGAGGCGGCCAGCGCCACCACCACATCTCCGGGGCGCACCCGTTCCGCCCCCAACAGTTTGTGCTGCTCCACCACGCCGACGGTCGCCCCGGCGATGTCGTACTCATCGGCGCGCATCAAGCCGGGATGTTCAGCGGTTTCACCACCGATGAGTGCCGCTCCAGCGGCGGCACAAGCCTCCGAAATGCCACGCACAATTTCGGCGATACGCTCCGGAACTACCTTGCCACAAGCGATGTAGTCAGTGACGAACAGCGGCTCGGCACCGCAAACCACCAGGTCGTCCACCAACATGCCCACCAAATCCCAGCCGATAGTGTGGTGTACATCCAGCGCTTGCGCGATAGCCACTTTGGTGCCCACGCCGTCGGTGGAAGTCGCCAAAATCGGGTGCTGGTAGTTTTTCAGCGCCGCCGCGTCGAACAGCCCGGCGAAACCGCCGATGCCCCCCAACACTTCGGGGCGACGCGACTTAGCCACATGTGCGGCCATCAACTGCACCGCCAAATCACCAGCGGCGATATTCACCCCGGCTTTGGCGTAAGCGTTTTCGCTACCCGTAGCATAATCACTCGTAACAACCATCGCGGCTCTCCTTAAAGTTCAAGTTAAAGTTCAAGTCTTGCAGAATCCTTAGCAGCCCCAACGTCGGCGGCGCTCAACCCCAGCCGCTCCAACTGCCCCTCGGGAATCTGCACTGGGTAACGCCCATCGAAGCAGGCGCGGCACAGTTCGCCCGGCGCTACCTGCGTAGCGCGCGTCAACCCCTCAAGGCTGACGTATCCCAACGAATCCGCGCCGATAGAGCGGCAAACATCGGCCACGCTCACCCCCGGCGCGATGAGTTCAGCGCGGGTGGCGAAGTCAATGCCGTAGAAACAGGGCCAAAGCACCGGCGGCGACGAGATACGCACATGCACCTCTTTCGCCCCGGCGGCGCGCAGCATCGCCACCAACTGCCGCTGGGTATTGCCGCGCACGATGGAGTCATCGACGACCACCAACCGCTGCCCCGCCACCACGTCACGCAACGGATTCAGCTTCAAGCGGATGCCGAGTTGGCGTATCGACTGGCTGGGTTGGATGAACGTGCGCCCAACATACGGGTTCTTAACCAGCCCTTGACCATACGTAATCCCCGACTGAGCCGCGTAACCGATGGCCGCCGGGGTGCCAGAATCTGGTGTCGGAATCACCAAATCGGCAGCAACCGGGTGCTCAGTGGCCAGAATCTTGCCGATATTCACTCGGATGTTGTGCACCAGATGCCCGCTGAGTTTGGAGTCGGGGCGCGCCAAATACACGTATTCAAAGAGACAACCCTTGGGGTTAGCGGGTGCAAACTGCTCCGAGTGCATCCCGGCTTCATCAATAATCAACAACTCGCCGGGGGCTATCTCGCGCACGAATACGGCTCCCACAATGTCAAGCGCGCAGGTTTCGCTGGAGACCACCCAGCCGTTCTCTAACCGCCCCAAACAGAGCGGACGGATGCCCTGCGGGTCGCGCGCCGCGTACAGCGCCGTATCGGTCATGAAAGCGATGCTGAATGCGCCCGCGAGTCGGGGCAGCACTTGCCGCGCCGCGTCGGCCACGGAACCGGGATACGTGGTGAGCAGCGCGGTGAGAATCGCAGTGTCAGAGGTGGAGTCCATCTCATGCTTGCGCGGCACCTCATCGTATGGCAACAGGTCTGCGAGCAGGCGTTCCAGTTCGGCGGTGTTGGTGAGATTACCGTTGTGCGCCAGCGCTAAACCCCCGTCGCGGTGGGCGCGGAAAGTGGGCTGCGCGTTGTGCCACACCGACGCTCCGGTGGTGGAGTAGCGGGTGTGTCCGATGCCGATGTGACCGGGCAGCGACCCCAATGCGTTCTCGTCGAAAACCTGACTGACTAGCCCCATATCTTTATAAACCAGAATCCGACTGCCATCAGACACCGCGATACCAGCGGATTCTTGCCCCCGATGTTGCAGCGCGTACAGCCCGAAATAAATCAGCCTGCTGACACTCTCCCCGGGAGCGTATACGCCAAAAACTCCGCACTCGTCTTGCGGGCGGTCGGTATCCAGTTCCGCAGTCAATCGACCGTCGGGGCGCAGCACCACATCAGCCAGTTTAACCATCAACGCCAGCACAGCGCGAAAGCGTCCACCGAACGGTCATATTTTGCATTACGCTAAACTCATGCGCACCGTCATTGCCCAACTGGTAACTGCGATGCGCGACCTTGGGCTACGGTGGGGGCTGGTGCTGCGCAGTTCTTGGCGGCAGGTGTTGGCGTTGCTGCTGCTCGGTTGGGTGGGGATTTACGGCGCAGAACTGCTCGCCGTTTTGGTCATCAACGAGTATCCGTGGGTGGTGATACCGATACTCGCTGCGGGCATCGTAGCCGAGTTGGCGGCTGTCGTATTGGCGTTACGATTGCTCATCGCCGCCGCCAGCGACCGGCAAAACACCACCGGACAGTTCACGAACGCGCTAGCCACAACGCTAGTGCCGTTCTTTCTGGTATACGCCGGATTCGGCATGGTTGACGAGTTCTTGCGAGAGGTTTTGCGGCTGTCGCAGACCTTATACGGCGCCTCACTCTCCAGCGTATTAGACGTAGCCCTAGACCCATTCTCCTCATTTTGGACGCTGCTAATCATCGTATTCGCCATCTTCGGGGTTTTCGCGCTACGGGAACTGCTCAGCGCCAAACTGGGCGAGCGCCCCAGCCTGCCGCTCGCACTGGTGGGCGGGCTCATCTCCGGAGCGCTGGTGCTGTTGGTGTTGCTGGCTGGCAACCAGAGTCTGGAACGTATTGGCATCGAAATCTCTTTCCAATACCACATGCGCGAGGTTTACAACTGGGTGCAAACCCTGCAAGGTTGGTTGCGCAACCTGCTGGGCGAAACGCTGCTTAACGTAGCCACCGGGGCGATAGCGTGGGTGCGAGACACTTTGGCACCGTTGGCGTGGGACGTGATACTGCAACCGCTGGCTTGGTTGGCGCTCACCACCATCGTCGCGGGGCGGGATTTGGTCTCCGCCGCCGACTATCTGGCGTTGGGTGTGGCTAGGCGACAGGGGCGTAAACCCGTCTCTTGGACTAACCCGGTAGCAATACGAATCCGCGACTTCACGCTGGATGCGTTTGATGACCATGTGGTGACCAGAGTAGAGGCGTTCCGGCACGTTTGGCGCGGCGGTTGGCCGTTGGTTACCGCAGTGGTGCTGAGCTTCGGCGCGATTCAGTTTCTCACCGATTTAGCGGAGCGCGGGTTGGAACGTTGGTACGCCCCCTACGGTTTAGATGCGTTCGTGCCGTATCAACCCTTGGTGGCTTTAGTGCCAAAAGTGTTGGGGTTGGGGTTGCAGTTGATGCTAGTGGCAGCGGCGTTCACGGAAGCTGACACCGTTAAACCGCACACCGAAAGGCTGCGTATCCAACTGGGCGCGGCGGCGTTGGGGATTGCTTTAAGCCTAGGGATGGCGGCGGCGGTCGGCACGGTACATCGAGTGCCCGAGTATCTGCCGGTGAACGCTTCCGCTGATTGGAGCGTAGCGGTGGGCGGCGCTACGGTGCAGTTAGAGGGCGTGCAGGTTACGCGCCGTATCTCGGATGAAACCGAGGGTTCCTCTGAGCTAGCCATCACCGAGCTAGCGTTCGTATTGGTAGCGCTAGCCATCACTGATTACGATGCTTCCGGCGATTATTTGGCCACCATAGAGGTGGGCGGTCGCACTTACCTGCCGTATGATACGAACTCCTCTGAGGACGTCGGCTACCTGTCTGTTGCCGGTCTCGCTACGCACTGTACGTTGGTGTTCGAGGTTGACCCGGCGGCGTTGCGGGAGACGTTTACTCTCACGTTTTCGCCCCTCAAAGTGACATTCACACTGCCTTTGCCGCTTGGGGTGTTCAATTTCCAGTTGCCGGAGGTTGCCAACCTTGATACTGCCCCGGTGTTGACCGTTCCCGCTGTGAGATTGGAGTTGCCGTGAATAAACCCATACGGCTGCTCGTTGCGGCGCTGCTGCTGGCTGGTGTCATGCTGGCGACGTGGTGGTGGGCGTTTAACGCCGCTGTGGTCGTGGTGCCGCAAGGGCAATCGGGCACCAGCGCCGGGGTGGCTTTTCGGCTGGACACTTTACAAGTGGTGCAGTCGTTGCCGGGCAGCACTTTAGAGAATGAGGATGCTTATGAAATCGTCACCGCACAGTTCAGCTATCAGGGTGCCAGCACGAAACTAGTGGCGTGCATTGTCACCCTAGTGAGCGACGATTTCACTTGGAAAGCACTGGGTGACCCGGATAGCGATAACGATATCCCTAACGGTTGCGGTGCAAGTGCTGGCAAGTTTGAGGTGCTGTTTGTGGTGCCTGTAAACGCCGTTGACACCATACGTGGGGTGCAGGTTGACGTCTGGCAAGAACCGTTGGATTCGCGCGTATTGGGGTTGGATTTGATATCGCCGTGTAAAAAGGCCGAGGCGTGTGATGCCCGCGACGGGGTACGCCACGCTGATCTGCTGCTGTCGTACCATCTGGATTGATCTCTGGACTGCCTTTTTGATTAGCCCTCCGGGTTGGTTCCCGAGCGTTGTTATGAAAAGAAAGCTTCGCGCTTTATTTCACTAAACAAAGTCACTCAAAATCTAGCGGTATAGTCACGAATTGGTGCGTCCCCTGCTCCACCTGCGCCCACAGATATATGTCAGCCATTTGGAGAAATGACGGGTCTACCAAATCCAAAGGCGCAATGCCCAATATCGCCACCTCAAAGTCTTGGAGCGGCTCGTCGGGGGGAAGTTGATACAGCCAACGCACCAGCATCCAATCCCCAGTAGGCGGAACCTGACGCCGGTTGCCGTCTTTTTCCACTGCCCCCACAAAAACGCCTCTGGACATGGGGCCAACAAACTCCACCCTGCCGTAGCGCGTACCCCCTGCTTGCGGTGGCGGGATGGAGGATGGTAGCGCCAACTGCGCCTCAAATAGCTGTATCGCGGCTGACCTCGTAGTGACGTTCCGCACGTCGGCTTGTACTAGCAACAACCAGCTATTATCCTCAAACACCGCCGTAGCTGAAAGGAACTTAATCTCTAACGGCCCCACCGTGAACGTCTCGTAATACTCTTTTGTGTTCACCCGAGTTTCCAGCCCGCCCCCCAGCCACACTCCCACCCCGGCAGCCACCATCGACACCCCAGCAACCACCCACCACACCCAAGCCCATCGCCGGGGTCGAGGCGTAATTTCAGCAGTTGCCACGCTCATACCCCCTAGTGTAACCGCAACTAAACCGCTGCGCGGCAGCTAACTGTCCGTAACTTTGCGTTTGTGGTTTAGGGCGTATTCGATACCGATACGCGGTGAGCCGCCGCCGAGAACCCAAGTGATGACGGACAGTGTGGTGGCTACGGCTAAGGTGATGCTGACTCTGGTGAGGGTGGGGGGTGTTTCGGCGGTGACGCAGACTCCGTATGGGCTGGAAGCGCACCACGATTGGCCGGTGCTTAGCGCTAATCCGACCCAGAGGGTTAGGGATACGAAGAAGCCGGGTACGCGCCCCAACAGCCCGGTGGCTACGAACACAAGGGCGCCGATGATGGCAAGGTTTAGCAGCGGGAGAAGCGAGAGGGTGGGGATGGTGGCATCAATACGCCACAGTTCGGTGACTGCTGCACCGTCGCCGCTCAGCGGCAGCCAAGTGTTTAGCCTACTCAACGCCAGATAGACCTGCCCCACCCCCAGCAGCGCCGTGCTACCGGGCAGCACTACGGCTACGATTAGCGCCCCCCAACGGCGAGGGCGTACCGGGCGCATCAACTCCCACGTTTCCATACGGGGCGCTAGCAGCCAAGCCGTGATACTGAACGCCAAAAAGCCGCTCACTTCAACACTGCTGATGGTGACGGGCACCCCGCCGCGCCCCACGACAAACTTTTCGTATAACACAAATCGGATTGACCACCCGAACAGGGCGAGTGCCAGCGCACTACCCCAAGTCAGCAACAGCCCCCACACCGGCCCATGCCCTGCGAAAAACCGTTTCAGGTTCATGGCAAATCGTCGAGTGTGAGTTGGCAAGCCCGCACCGCCGCTCCGTTCTCATCCAGCCAGCGCCGAAACTCCGCATTGGTGAGCCGTAGCAAGCGAGTCTCTGACTCGATGTTGCTTACCACCCCAAACGGCTCATAATCCTCACCGCCAAACTGCATCCGCATCATGATGGCCGATGACACCCCACTAGTCACCTCTCCGGTTGCGCTGAGGTGGGTTTCGTCTCTCATGCAGGCGCTAGGGTACGGCTTGGTGGCGGCTATTTCTACCGCAACTTGCGTCGCAGCTCCCGTTTCATAGATTTCTGGTGATGCTCCGGAACTCCTAAATACCACGTTTTCTGGCCCGATAGTTCCGCTGAACTGTGCGGTTCCCACTAGCTGAAATACGCTCTCAGCTCCCTGTTTAGCCAACGGCAGCAAATCCGCTATGTCTTGCGGCACACAGATTTCAATCCCCGCTTCCGTCATCGCGCAACTGGCGGGCAGTGGGTCTGGGGTAGTGAATGCGTATGGGTTGCGCACCACCCCAATAGTGAGCACTGCCGCCGGTAGCAGCAGCGCCACCGCGGCATCACCCAGCCGCTGCAACACACCGCTGCCGCGTAACGGTCGCCCTAACCGCCCCACTAGCCAAACGAAGCCTGCGGTGAAAGCCACCGCCCACCCCAGCCGTATCAACGCCACCTCTAGCGCTTCATGTTGCGTAAAAGTGGGGGTAGTGCCCCAATACGGCAGCACCGAAAAATACGTATACGACGTTTTGGTTAAACCGCCCACCAACCCAAGCAACAGAAAATTGAGCGCCAACGCCACCACTACGCATAACACGTAGGAGTACGGGGCACGCACCAGCGCGCCGAACAAAAACCCCAAGCTCACCCAAGCAGCGAGCAGCGCTAAACCGCTAAATATCACCACGAAGCCCGGCCCGGCAGCGGTAGCTCGTATCGCAGTGCGAACCAACGCCGGGGTCAAGCCGAGCGTGAACCCGGCGATAACTGCCACTTCGATAGCTAACAGTTGCCGGGTGGCGATGGCCGCCCAGCCGCGCCCCGGCGCCACGCCGCAGACCACAGCGTGCCGGCGCCTAGCGACACTGGCGGCACAAATCATCGCTAGCGGAGCGGCCAAAATTAGCGCCTCATGAAACAGGCTGCTCATCACCGCCCACCGCGACGGCTCCCAAGTGAACTGTGACAACGTGCCGACGAAACCGGCTGCCGCAGCGACCGCTGCGAAAAATAACAACTGCGGCAACGACAACCAACCCAAACCGGCGTGCGGAGTGCCAAAACCGGCGCGCTCGTTCGGGGCGGTTGCAGTGGTAACAGTTGTTGCGGGGGACATCACTCGGAGCTACCCCCCACCAAAGCCAGATAGGAAGCCTCTAGGGTGCGTACATCCGGGTCAGCGACCCCGGTCATGTCCGCCAAGGAGCCTTGGAAAACTTTGTGCCCCTGATGAATCACCACCGCGTCGGCCCCCATCGCCGCCAAGTCCTCGACTAGATGGGTGGAAACCAATACGCAGGCCGTCTTGGCAATCTCCACTAGATGCTGCCGCACGTCGATACGCTGCGCCGGGTCTAGCCCCACCGTCGGCTCGTCTAGCAGGATAAACGCTGGTGAGTGGGCAATTGCGCACGCTATCCCCAACCGTTGCCGCTGCCCGCCGGAGAGGGTACGCACCCGAGCTTTCCGTTTCGCGCCCAGATTGACCAACTCCAACGCCGCGTCAGCCGCCGCCGTACACTGCGCTGCTGCCACCCCGTTGCACCACGCCGCGTATGTCACGTTATCCAAACAGCTTGACCCGGCCATCAGGTCGAACCGTTGCGGTAAATAACCTAACTGTTTGCGCACCGTGCCCAAATCTTTACCGGCACCCAAAACTCCGTCGTAGCGCACTGTCCCAGTACGCGGTTGCCGTATCGTCGCCAGTACGTTCAGCAGCGTAGATTTGCCAGCTCCATTAGGCCCCAAAAGCCCCGTAATGCCTTGTGAAAGGGTAAACGAAAAACCGTCCAACACCAGTTTGCGCCCATAGGCGAACGAAACCTCTTGACACTCTAACCGCGCCAGAGCCGCAGGTTCCGGCACCAGATAACCACGCTTTGCACCCGCCACGCGCACCTCCCGCTAGTAGCTACCGCAAATGCTACCCCTTACGCATCACGGCTCGCGCCGTATTGCTCAATCCGCAGATTCGTGGTGTTTGGCGGCTTCTAGGGCGGCCACTTGGAGTGCCATCTCGGCTTGGGTGGGCATACCGTAGGCCAAAGCGGTGGCGTCGTGTAGTTCTACGATGGCGCGGCGGATACGGTTGGCAAAATCATGGGCGATTTCGCCGGGGTTCGCCCACATCGGTTTGCCGATGGCGACGTGTACGGGGGGGCGACCGGCCAGCCAACGGGAACGGCCTGCTGGCCAAGCGGCAAACGCCCCCACCAGCGCCAATGGAAGCACAGGGACGCCGTTTTTGATGGCGAGACTAGCGGAACCGGGGTTGAACGCTGCCATCGCCCCGGTGCGCGAGCGGGTGCCTTCGGGGAAAATCAGCACCGGCACGCCGTCAGCCACCAACTGCCCCGCCATGCCGCGACTGTTGCGCGACCCGGAGCGATCCACCGGGAAAGCGTTGAAAAACAGCGCCGTCGGCCCTGCCGTATACCAATGCTTGAAAAAGTAATCGGCGGCGGCTCCGGTGGCCATCCGCCCCGCCAACCGCCTCGGCAGACTGCCGAAAATCAGCGGGGCATCAAAGTGCGACGAATGGTTTGCGACTACGATAAACGCTTCATCATCCGCGACGGTGCTGGTGTTTTCTTCCCCATGCACCTCGACGCTGAGCTGGCTCCACACCACCGGCTTCAATAGCAAAACTTGCGCCGCAAAGCGCGCGCCCCTGCTGAAAGGTGATTTGTAGCGCGCCTTGGACAGACCCCACTCGACCATCGGTTATGTGCCGCCCCCTCCGCGTTCTGTTGATTGTGCTAGCCTATCGCAGACTAGTCCCCATCCCCGCTCTCACCCGAGCACATATTGCAAATGCTCCACAGAACACTGCTTAATTCGTATCTTCGATTCGGTACAGATTCACTTTAGGGCGCGGGAGCGGCTGATTTTACGGGAGAACCAGCGCGGGATGGCTTGGGGGCCATGCTGGGCAATCCAGAGGGCAATTTTCCAAGTGCGCGAGGGGATGGACACCACTTGCCCGACGGCGGCAGCGGCTAGAGCTTCTTTGACGACCTGCTCGGGTTTCACCCAGGCGAACTCGGGCAGTTTGGGGCGCGGCACCCCGGAGCGCTCATGGAAGCGGGTTTTCGCCCAACCGGGGCAGGTGGCCACCACCCGCACCCCGGTGTCCTCCAACTCCAACGCCAACGCTTGCGTATACGAAAGCACCCAACGCTTAATCGCGGAGTAGTTGCCGGTGTAAATCCAACTAGAAGCAGACGATACGTTGATGATAACGCCCCGTCCGCGCTCACGCATCGCCCGCCCGGCGGCGTTAGAGAGCAACAATACGGCGGTCATCATGGCGGTCATCGCGCGCTCTTGCACGCCCATATCCTCGTCTAACAACGCCGTATGCAGCCCGAATCCGGCGTTGTTCACCAGCGTATCCACCGGGTGCGCATCATCCAACAGCCGCAACCGTACCTTGTTGATGTCGTTGCGCACCGATAAATCGGCCACCATAGTCTCAACGTTGACAGCGAAGCGGGCGTGCAAATCTGCGGCAGTCTCCTGCATCCGCTCCACATCGCGGGCGACCAACACTAAATCGTCACCCAAGCGCGCCAACGCCTCCGCGAAAGCCAATCCGATGCCCGATGTGCCGCCGGTCACTAACGCCGTTGCCATCTGCCACTCCTCCTAGCCGATAAGTTCCGCTGTTTGCCGCGCCATCGCCAACTCCTCGTTGGTGGGCACCACCAGCACAGTGAGCGCGGAATCAGGGGCAGAGATGATACGTGCTCCGCGCTCTTTGCTCTCGTTGGCTGCCCTGTCCAGTTTCGCGCCGAACACCCCCAGCCGCTCCACCACGCTAGCGCGCACCCTAAAGTCGTTTTCGCCCACCCCAGCGGTGAATGTCAACACATCACAGCCACCTAACAAGGTGATATACGCTCCAATGTAGTGCACCAACCGGTGAACATACACATCAAACGCCAGTTTGGCCTGCGTATCTCCGGCTTGGATTTTGGCCGCCACGTCGCGCATGTCCGACGACCCAGCCAACGCCAACATCCCCGAGTTTTTGTTGAGCATCGCGTCCACCTCGTCGATGCTCATCCCCGTTTGGCTCACCAGATATTTGTGCAGCCCTGGGTCAACGTCGCCGGAACGGGTGCCCATCACCAGCCCCTGATTAGGGGTGAGCCCCAGTGTGGTCTCTATCGGCACGCCGCCGTCAACCGCGGAGATGGAGCAACCGTTGCCGATGTGCGCCACCACCTGTTTCACTGGCCGCCCCATCATTTCGCTCACTTTGTGCGACACGTAGTAGTGCGATGTGCCATGAAAACCGTATTTACGAATTGAGAGCCGCTCGGCCAGTTCGGGGCTGATGGCATACGTATACGCTTCGGGCGGCAGCGGCGCAAAGAACGCGGTGTCGAAGATGGCGACGTGTGGCACATCGGGTAACACTGCGCGCGCGGCGCGAATGCCGTCGATGCCCGCCGGGTTGTGCAGCGGTGCCAACGGCGAGAGTTCCACCAGCGCCGCAATCACCGCATCGTCGATGAGGGTGGGCGCGCTGAACTGCTTGCCGCCGTGTACGGTACGGTGCGCCACCGCCACCACAGTGCCCAAATCGGGGCCATGCTCGTTAAACAGCGACACAATCTCATGCAGCGCCACCACATGGTCAGGCAGCGGTTTTTCGATGAGATACGACTCCCCGCCCACCTCATGTTCCACTTCTCCCAACTCCAGCCCGATACGCTGCGCCTGCCCTTTAGCCAGCACCGTCTCCGTATCCACCTCAATCAATTGGTATTTGATAGAACTAGAACCGCAGTTCAACACCAAAATAGGCCGCATCGCCCCTCCTGTTCATAAATTTCCAACGCTCCAAGACTACTAGCCGCAGGCCAATTTATGCGGTTTGAGATTGTACGGCGGTGATGGCGATGGTGGACACGATGTCGTCTACCATGGCACCGCGCGATAGGTCGGTGACGGTTTTTTTCAGACCTTGCAGGATGGGGCCGACGGCGACCGCTCCGGAGGTGCGCTGCACCGCCTTGTAGGTGATGTTGCCGGTTTGCAGGTCGGGGAATACGAACACCGTGGCGCGCCCCGCCACCGGCGAACCGGGTAGCTTGAACTCGCCCACCTCCGGGTCGATGGCGGCATCAAACTGTAGCGGCCCATCGACGGCGAGGTCGGGGCGCCGGGTACGCACCAGCGCCACTGCCGTAGCCACCGTGTCAACGTCGGGGCCGAAGCCGGAGGTGCCGGTAGAGTACGACATCAGCGCTACCCGCGGCTCAATACCGAACGCTTGCGCAGTGTCTGCCGTAGTGATGGCGATATCGGCCAACTCGTCGGGGGTGGGGTTCGGGTTGACGGCGCAGTCAGCGAACATCAGCACCTGATCCTCCATGCACATAAAATACGACCCACTCACCACTTTCACGCCCGGTTTCGTCTTGATAATCTCAAACGCCGGACGGATGGTGTTCGCCGTGGTGTGCGCAGCACCAGACACCATCGCGTCAACGTCGCCGCAGTACACCATCATGGTGCCGAAATACGCCGGGTCAGCGAGTTTGGCGACCGCCTGCTCATACGTGAGCCCTTTCGCGCGCCGTACTTCGGCCATTGTCGCAGCGTATTTACGTATTAACGTTTCGTCGCGCATCGAAACAATCTCGGCTTTCGAGATGTCCAGCCCCAAGTCAGCGGCGCGATTCCGCACCTCATCCGTCTCCCCCAGCAATACGATGTCGGCAACGTTGCGTTCCAACACGATAGCGGCCGCCGACAACACCCGGGCGTCCTCACTCTCGGGCAACACTATCCGCCGCCGGTCGGTGCGCGCCTGCTCCATGATGTCGTATTCAAAGCGGTGCTGGGTGCGTAGACTGCGGCGCGGAGCGTCCAACCGCCGCATGATTTCTGGCATGTTGACGTGGGCTTGCAGCGCCAAATGAATCTCGCGCACCTTGCGCGGGGTGGCCATGGCGAACCCCTCCACCTCGGAGAGCACCCGCGCTACGGAGAACGTGTCCAGCGGGCTGGTGGCTATCGGCAAATCTAGGTCGATGCCGTCGATGATGCGGCGTACCTGTTTGGGGATTTTGTAACCGCCCACCAGAATGAGCGCGGAGAGTTTCGGCATCCCCTCAGCTTTCTGGCTGAGCAGCACGCCGGGCAGTAAATCAATACGGTCAGAGGCCATGATGAGCGCGGTTTCGTCGGTGATACGCGCCAACAGATGCGGCAACATCATGCCGGATACCGCCACATGTAGGCTTTCGCGGTTCAGCTCCGCGGTGGCGCCGCCGACCACCCGCGCGTTGATGGCGTCGAACTGCATCTGCACTGTGGGCGCGGAGAGCAGCGGGTCCTCCGGCAAAATGCCTACTAGATGCTCTTTCAAGTCCGCTAACTCTGCTTTCACTTCCGCTAGGCTCGCGGCGTTCGCGCGGCTGACGACCAGCCCGGCGATGTGGTTGTGCAGCCGTACAAACTCATCAATGGTGTAATGCCCAGCGCGCAGCAACTGCGCCGGGGTCTTGTTGCGCCCACTGATGAGCGCCAACACCGGGGTGTCCAGATTGGCGGCGATACGCGCGTTCAGCGTGGCCTCAATGGGGGTGGAGACATCGGCGAAGTCGGAGCCGATGACCACGATGGCGTCGTAGTTCACGCGCAGCGCCCCCATTTGGGTAATCATGGTGGCGATAGCGGATTCCTGGTCAGCGGCCATTTCTTCATACGTAACCCCGACCGTGGTCTCAAACGCCTGATCCAACTTAGCGATTTTGATGATGTTCTCTGTGATTTTGTCCGCCGCCCGCGTGAGCACCAACGGACGATACACCGCCACCCGCAACCCCTCAGCCACCCACGCCTCAGCAACCCCCAATGACAACAACGATTTCCCCACCCGCGGCTCAGCCGCCGCCACATAAACAGTTTTAGTCACGCACCAACTCTATCCTGTGCCATAAAGAGATTGAGGAGATAGCAAAGAGAAAAGTGAGCGGGGACGGGGCGGGTAGGCTTAGGGCATGGATGGAAAACGGCAGCTCATCGGGTCGCATGTGGCTTCGGCTGACCCTATCAATGAGGCGCGAGCCCGGAACGCTGACATTGTGCAGTTCTTTTTGGGGTCGCCGCAGCGTTGGAGTGCGCCGTCGGTATCGTATCCGGGCGGTGCGGCGCGGCTGTTGGAGGATACGAGAGCTGCCGAGGTGGGGGTTTATATCCATGCGGCGTATCTCATCAACGTTGCTACCTCAAACAATAAGGTACGAATCCCATCCCGCAGCTTGTTACAGGCCACTTGCACGCTGGCAGGGCAGATTGGGGCGCGCGGCGTAGTGGTGCACGGCGGCTCGGTGCAGGAGGGAGATGACCTCAGCGTGGGCTACGACAACTGGTTTAAGGCTATTGATGCGCTGCACACCGACGTGCCGCTGCTGATTGAGAACACCGCCGGGGGGCAACGCTCGGTGGCGCGCCACGTCGATTCCATCGCCAGATTGTGGGAACGTATCAGCACCGCCGCCGGGTTCGCTCAGGTGGGGTTCTGTTTCGATACCGCGCACGCTTTCGCTTCTGGTGAGGAGTTCGATACGGTGGTTTCGCGTCTGATGGCCATCACCGGACGTATCGATTTAGTACACTGCAACGATTCCCAAACCGCCGCCGGTTCAGGTGCCGACCGTCACGCCAATCTGGGCACCGGCCTCATCCCCCCCGATGAACTGTTGGCCGTAATCCGCGAAACCGACGCCCCCATAATCGTAGAAACCCCAAACGGCGAACCCGCCCAAGCCGCTGACATAGCCTGGCTGCGCCAGCGACTGTAGCGCGGTGTCGGGGCTAAGGATGGTGGTTTGACTCTGTTGCGGTGCGGGTTCCTGGATACTGCGACTCCATTCGCTGCGCTCATTCCGCGTAGCATGACGTAAACGGGTGCCGCCGCAGGCGGCGGGGGTTACAGGTGAGCGGCGCAAAAGGACTGCGCGTAACCGCAGCACTTAACAATAAATGCCGCAGCTACGCGCAGTTCGTATTATCAGCTACACCTAACTATGCGGTGATACGACGCCGCGAAGTCGCAAACAGCGCAACGCCCGCGCTAAACGCCAAAACTGCAAACCCTAACGGCGCAGAAT
>JAITED010000004.1 GCA_031282235.1 Propionibacteriaceae bacterium
AACCTTGATGGCAGTTTTAAGTACGGGGAGAGCGGTTTCGTACCGGGATAGATACGTGGCGAACCCAGCCACATCGTCAGCGACTGGGGCGACAGTAGTTGTTTCAGCGGTCGCAAAAATCACCTGATTTAGGTAATCAGTTAAGGATTGACCAGCAGCAGCTGGGGCTAAATAGGCGGCTAAGACGGCCATACCCCAAGAACCGCCCTCGCTGGCGGTAGTGGATAGCGTGACAGGAGTGTTCAAGGCAGCGGCTAATAATCTTTGCGCAACACCGGCGGTTTTGAAGATTCCACCGTGGGCAAACATCGAATCCAACCCCACACCCTCATCGTGAAGAATCCGCATACCTAGCGCCAAAGTGGCAAACATCCCCAAAATCTGTGCCCGCATAAAGTTAGCTAAACTCAGGTGCGAATCGGGGGTGCGGAGATAAAGCGGTCGCCCTTCAGCCAAACCAGTTATTGTTTCCCCAGCTAGATAGTTATACGCCAATAAACCTCCGGCATCCGATTCCCCAACCAGCGCCTGCCTAAAAAGCGTCTCAAAAACTTTAGCGTTATCGGCATCAGTCCCTAAAGCAGTTGCGAACTGCGCAAACACCCCCGCCCAAGCGTCCAGTTCAGAAGCCCCATTATTACAATGCACCATCGCAACCAAATCACCGACTGGCGTAGTCACCAAATCAATCTCCGTATGCAAAGCGCTTAATTCCCGCTCCAACACCACCATCGCAAAAATGGAAGTACCCGCACTCACATTCCCAGTACGTCTAGCTACTGCATTCGTAGCCACCATCCCAGTACCGGCATCACCCTCCGGTGGGCAAAGTGCAATCCCCGGCTGCAACACTCCGCTAGGGTCAAGCAATCTCGCCCCCGCCGCACTCAAAACTCCAGCAGGCTCCCCAGCGCTTAACACTTTCGGAAGGATGTCGGCCAACTGCCATCCCAAGCCCCGATCGGCGATTAAAGAATCAAATTGGGCAAGCAAACGCTCAGAAAACCCCTTAGTAGCAGTATCTACCGGGAACATTCCGGAAGCATCGCCCACCCCTAACACTTTCTCGCCGCTCAACATCCAATGTACGTATCCTGCCAACGTGGTCATAAAAGCTATCTGTGACACATGCGGTTCATCATTCAAAACCGCTTGATACAAGTGAGCGACACTCCAACGCTGCGGAATACTATATTGAAAGCACTCGCTCAGTTTGGCGGCGGCCACTTCGGTCATAGTATTGCGCCAAGTCCGAAATGGAACCAGCAACTCATGGTCTGAATCAAAAACTAAATAGCCGTGCATCATCGCCGAAACTCCGATAGCGCCGATAGTGCTAAGCGGAGTGCCGTAACGCTGGTTCACTTCAGCGCTTAACTTTTTATAGCAGTCCTGAATCCCCTCCCAAACAGCAGGCAGCGAATAAGTCCAAATCCGATTCTGAAACTGATTCTCCCAGTCGTGAACCCCGGTGGCCAGCACTTCCCCCGCTGGGGTGATTAACGCAGCTTTTATTCTCGTAGAACCCAACTCAATACCAAGCGCAGAACGCCCGGCGATAATATCTTGCCGAACATCAGCTAAACCCATCGTTCCTCCCCAAGTTAAACTCAACTCCACCCCAGCAATGGTGCGAGAGGTTTCTTAGAATCCCCTAGCCAAATGGTAATAAGCCTGATTCCAACGCAGCTCATCGCTGAAAGATTTAGCCGTGGTGTCCGCAGCTATAAGCGCCAATTCAACACCCGCCAACTGAGCATAATCAACGAATAATTCTTTGGCATCAGGAACGGTGAACATGCAGGTGTGGTGGGGGGCACCCGCATTAAGCCAGCACTCCGTGGAGGTGTGGAAGTTCGGATCCGGTCGCCAAACGGCTCGCGCCACCTGCAGTTTTAGCAACGGCGCATCCGGTTCCACCAGTTCCACCGTATTTAATGTGAGCCGGAAACGCTCCCCCATGTCAGCCAGCCCCACTACGATACCCGGGCCCGCGTCAGCAGTGAACACCAACCGCACCGGATCATCCCGTCCTCCGATACCGAGCGGATGAATCTGCAAACTTGGCCGTTTAGCGCTCAAAGAAGGGCAGACCTCCAACATATGCGCTCCCAAAATCTTCTCCTCGCCGGGCACTAGATGATAGGTGTAGTCCTCCATCAACGACGCGCCACCGGGGAGCCCTTGACCCATCACTTTAGCTAACCGCACCAAAATAGCGGTTTTCCAATCTCCCTCCGCGCCAAAGCCATAACCGGCGGCACTGAGACGTTGCACCGCTAACCCGGGCAACTGCTTAAGTGCCCCCAAATCCTCAAAGTTAGTAGTGAACGCAGTGGCGTCATGGGCTTTGAGGAAGCTAAGCAACGCAAGTTCTTGTTTTGCACCGTAAACTAGCGCATCATGGCGCGCCCCACCTCGGCGCAACTGAGCCACCACGTCGTAGCATTGCTCGTATTCAGCGGCTAAACTTTCTGCCTCAGCGTCGCCGACCTCAGCGATAGCCGCCGCTAAATCATTAACCCCATAGGTGTTTATAGAAACCCCAAATACCCGCTCCGCTTCCACCTTGTCACCCTCAGTGACCGCTACATTACGCATGTTGTCCCCGAACCGCACCAGACGCATCTGCCTCCCGGCAGCCGCTGCCAACGCTGCCCGCGCCCAAATCGCTATCCGGTGCAACACTGCGGGGTCATTTAACGAACCAGTAATCGTCTTACGCGCCACCCCCAGCCGCGACTCAATGTAACCAAACTCCCGATCCCCGTGCGCCGCCTGATTCAGATTCATAAAATCCATATCAATGCTCGCCCAAGGCAGTTCATCCGCTGGTTGGGTATGCAGGTGTAACAAGGGCACCTGTAGCGCTTCCAACCCAGAAATCCACATCTTCGCCGGAGAAAAAGTATGCATCCACGCGATAATCCCGATACAACCCGGGTCTGCGTTGGCTTCCAACACCGTACGCAATATATCCTCTCTATTGGTTAGCACCGGCTTCCAAACCACATCAGCGATCAGCCCCGCAGCATCCAACTTAGCCACCAACGCTTTAGAATTATCTGCTACCTGCTCCAACACCTCCGGGCCGTACAAGCCTTGAGAACCGGTGAGGAACCATAGCTGCTTGCGAGTGGTCATATCCCACTTTCCTTTCATTTCAAGGCATCATGCTTCTTCGCATGAGCCTTAAGTTATTGTCCGTAAACGTTTTGATATCTGGCGTAAAGCCGGTCGATGTCTGCCGTAGCGACAACGGGCGGTTCCCCCAATACCCGGGCGATATGCACTGTGCGCGCCACTTCCTCACACATCACCGCTGCCTTCACCGCCGCTTTAGCATCTTTACCGATCGTGAAAACTCCATGATTAGCCATCAAAACCGCTGGGGAACGCGACTCAGCCAAGGTCGCCACGATTCCGCGCCCAATGGAATCGTCTCCGATAAGGGCAAACGGCCCCACTGGAATCTCGCCACCGAACTCGTCTGCCATCATGGTGAGCACGCACGGAATCGGCTCTCGCCTAGCCGCCCACGCCGTCGCATAAGTGGAGTGGGTATGTACCACTCCACCCACGTCGGGCAGATGCCTATAGACATAAGCGTGCGCAGCCGTATCCGACGAAGGAGCGAGGTCTCCCTCTACTAGCCGTCCCTCCAAATCGGTGACCACCATCGCCTCTGGGCTGAGCTCATCGTAAGCAACTCCAGAAGGCTTTATCACCAGCAGATCCGCCCCTGGCACCCGCGCCGAGATGTTACCTGCCGTCCAAACTACTAACTGATAACGCACAAGCTCTTGATGCAGCGCGGCCAACTCATGGCGCAACCGTACAATGCTCCCCCGCACTGTCCAGCTAAGAGTGCTAACCGTCTGCGGCATTCTGGCTTTCTCCTCTTTACTTCAACTTTTATGCAAAACCTTTACTTAGCCCCAGCACGCCGTTTGACTACTAAATCGAAAGCCACGGCTATCAGTAGCACTAGGCCTTTGACCACTTGACGGATAGATTCTTGAATGCCCATCAACTGCATCCCGTTGTTCAACACCGCCATAATAAGTCCGCCAATCATGGCGCCGCCGATACGCCCAATGCCGCCCAAAGTGGAAGCCCCGCCGATGAAACATGCAGCGATAGCGTCCAGTTCAAAGCCGTTACCGGCACTGGGTTGGGCACTAGACATCCGGGCAGAGTAGACCACACCCGCCACCGCGCACATGAAACCCATGTTGACGAACACCCAGAACTGTGTCCATTTCACCTTGATTCCGGATAGTTGCGCGGCTAGCAGGTTGCCGCCGATAGCGTAAACATGGCGTCCAAAAGCGGTGCGCTGGGTCACGGTGCTATACACCATGATGAACACGGCCAAGATAATCAAAATATACGGCAGACCGCGATCTTGACTGATTCTCCAACCGAACCACACCACCACAGCGAACACCAGCGCAACCTTGGTGATAAAAACCGGCAGTGGAGCGACCTCTTGGTTATAGCGCAGTTGCCCCACACGGGTACGCCACTCGCTAAAGGCGAAACCGACCCCCGCTAACACGAAAACTAACACCGTGAAGAAATCAAAACTGTCCCCCCCTATTAGTCCTTTAGAAAAACCATTAGCTATTTTCACATACGGCGGCCCTTGTGAATCTGGGGTGCTGGGTATAGTGAGCGAGATATTGTTTAGCGTGATATACGTCAGCCCTCTAAACAGCAACATGCCGCCCAGGGAAACGATGAAGCCCGGTATGCCTACTACCGCGACCCAAAACCCTTGCCACGCGCCGCAAAGTAACCCCACACCCAAAGCGCACAGCACCGCTACCCACCACGGAACCCCCACGCGCACTATCAGCACAGCCGCTAAAGCGCCGGTAAGCCCCAACTGCGACCCCACCGAAAGGTCAATCTGCCCGGCAACAATCACCAGCAACATGCCGATAGCCAGGATGAGGACGTAGGAGTACTGCAAGATGATATTCGTAAGGTTAGTCGGGGAAAGAAACGCCTTATTTAGCACCGAGAACGCGAAAGATACCGCGATGAAGGCCACCAAAATACCACTTTGCCGCAAGTTGTTCCCCAACAAACGAACGATAGTGGCAACCATGCCCCCACCTTTTGTATCTAAGAGTTTTGCTGCACCGCCAAGGGGTGCTGGATTCAACTCAGGCATTACTTGTTTCCTTTTCTAGCTCTAAAGTCATCAGTTCCATAAGATTCTCTTGAGTTGCCTCAGAGACCGGGAGCTGACCGGTAATTTTCCCGAAAGAGAGCGTGTAGATGCGGTCGCAAACCCCCAAAAGCTCCGGCAACTCCGAAGATATAACCACTACAGCTTTCCCCTCGGAGACCATCTGGTTTATTAGGGTATAAATCTCAAACTTGGCACCAACATCTATTCCCCGAGTCGGTTCATCCAAAATCAGCACATCTGGCGTAGTAAATAGCCATTTCGACAACACAACTTTCTGCTGGTTTCCACCAGAGAGGTTGCTTACCGGGTATAAAACAGAGGGCGTTTTTATACGCATATCGTCGCGGTAGCGCTCGGCTACCTTTAGTTCTTCGTTAGCGTTAATCCAGCCAAAACTGGTCAGCTTAGGCAACCCTGCCGCGCAGATATTTATCCGCACATCCTCAGTTAGATTCAACCCATAGCGCTTACGATCTTCGGTGGCATACGCTAAACCGACATTTATGGCATCGGAGACCGAGTTGAGCTGCACATCTTTTCCGTGAATGTAGATTTTGCCATGCAGGAATCGGCCATACGATTTACCAAAAATGCTCATCGCCAGTTCGGTGCGCCCCGCCCCCATCAGGCCAGCGATACCTACAACCTCACCGGCGCGAACATTAAAAGAAGCATCATTCACCACCAGCCGCCCCGGCTGGGTGGGGTGAGCAACGCTCCAATTTTCCACTCGGAACACTTCATCCGCAATATGTGATTCCCGCTCCGGATAGCGGTGTTCCAAATCCCTGCCCACCATTAATCGAATCAACTTCTCTTGGGTGGATGCCGGATCCCGCATATCCAACGTCTCAATCGTCTTGCCGTCGCGGATAACCGTAGTGGTATCAGCAATAGCAACAATTTCAGAGAGTTTGTGCGAAATCATTATGCAAGTAATGCCTTGCGCTTTGAGATTACGAATCAGGTTTAGCAGGTGTTCGGAGTCGTTATCGTTCAATGCGGCCGTGGGTTCGTCCAGAATGAGCAGTTTCACATCCCGGAACAGCGCTTTAGCTATCTCTACTAACTGCTGCTTGCCAACCCCAATTTGAGATACGAGCGTGGTGGGGTTCTCCACTAACCCCACCCGCTCCATCAAATCTTGGGCTTCTTTGTTGGTGCGATTCCAATCAATAAGCCCAAACTTGCTTTTGCGCTCATGGCGCAGAAAAAGATTTTCCGCAATTGAAAGATACGGACTGAGCGCCAACTCTTGATGAATAATCACGATACCTGCGCGCTCGGAGTCTGCAATGGAGCCGAAAGTAACCGGCTCACCATCGAAGATGATCTCACCAGAGTAGCTGCCGTGCGGATGAACCCCGGATAACACCTTCATCAAGGTGGACTTTCCAGCACCGTTCTCTCCACATATGGCATGAATCTCGCCACGTTTTACTACCAGATTGACATCTTCTACGGCGGCCACGCCGAAGAAAGCCTTGGTGATAGCACGCATTTCAAGAATCGTATCGCTACTCATGGTGAGCCATCCTCTTAACTGTTTTGCGCTTCAGGTAGACATCGACTACGAGGTGACTCCCGCTTCGACTTCGGCTTCAGTGAAGTAACCGGAGTCGATAAGTAGCGGCTTGATGTCCTCTTTATAAACCGTATCTATTTCAAGCAGGTAGGAAGGGACAACCTTCACACCGTTATCGTAGGTATCAGTGTTATTCGCGGTTGGCTCCGCACCAGCAAGGTAAGCCTTAGCAGCAGTGACTGCCTGATCGGCCAATTTACGGGTATCTTTGAAGATCGTCGAGGACTGCACACCGTCGTTGATGAGCTTAACCGACGAAACCTCAGCGTCCTGTCCGGTTACGATGGGCAGGCCATCTGCCATAGTCGTTCCATAAGCTGGCTGCAGGGCGGTGATAATGCCGCGACTGATGCCATCAAACGGAGAAAGTACACCAGCCAGTGCATCTTTGCCGCCACTGTAAGTGGAGGAAAGCAGGTCTTCCATGCGCTTCTGGGCGCCTTCTTGACTCCAACGCATGATGGCGACCTGTTCAAAGTCGGTCTGTCCAGACTTCACCACTAAAGTACCGGCATCCAGATACGGCTTAAGGGTGTCCATCGCGCCATCGAAGAAGAAAACGGCGTTGTTATCGTCCGGTGAACCGGCGAAAATCTCAATGTTGAACGGCCCGGCAGGTGCATCCGCTTTCTTGGCGCCAGCCTTATCGGTCAGTCCTAGGCCATAAAGCAGTGCGTTGGCTTGCGCCACGCCCACTTTGTAGTTGTCGAAAGTGACATAGAAGTCAACGTTCGCGCTGTTACGAATAAGGCGGTCATACGCAATGACCTTAATCCCCTTATCGGCAGCGGACTGCAACTGAGAAGTGAGTGCGGTTCCATCAATAGAGGCGATAATCAGCAGTTTTTCGCCCTGCGTAATCATCTGGTCAATCTGCTGGGTCTGCGTTGGGATGTCGTCATTAGCGAACTGCAAGTCAACCCTGTAGCCAAGCGCCTCCAACCCTTCTTTCACTGCGTTACCATCGGCAATCCAACGCTCAGAAGTCTGCGTAGGCATGGCCACGCCGATTGTGATGGTCTCTTCGCCGCTGGTTCCGCTACCAGGATTTTCACCATCATCAGAGCAGGCTCCTAGGCTCAAAGCGAGTCCTAGAGCCAGCATAGAAATAAAACATTTCTTCATTTAGAAAGCTCCTTTGCTTAACTAATGTTTTTTGATCAGCAGCTCGCAATGTTTAATACAGCCAACTGTGAGCGCTAACAGTTGTCATGTTACCGCTCACAGTAAGGGGAGTCAAGGCACTTTATGCTGATAATTTATTATGAAATCCCTCAGCTTCGGGCGGGACCGCTGGAAGCGCGGCGCACTAGAGTCGGCGGGATAAACCCGCATTCTGGAGTGCCGCCACCGATTAGAGTTAGCAGCATCTCCACCGAAATCCGCCCCAGCGTTGTATGGTCTTGCCGGATAGTGGTAAGCGGGGGGCGAAGCTGCTCAGTGCCCAGGATGTCATCAAAGCCCACCACAGAGATATCCTCCGGAATCCGCAACCCGGCCTCACCAAATGCCCGAAGCGCACCAATTGCTAACTGGTCATTCGCGGCGAACACCGCCGTCGGAAGTTTCTTTTCACTTTGCAGCAGTTTTTGCGCCAACTCATAACCGGTGGTCGCATCCCAAGCGCCGTCAAACAAAACCTCAGCTGGCAAACCGTGCTCCGCTAGTTCTAGCTGCCACCCTGCTATGCGCTCTAAGGCATGGAAGTCGCTGCGTGGCCCCGAAAAATGGGCTATGTGAACATGCCCTAACTCAATTAGATGACGCACCGCGAGCCGCGCCCCAAGTTTTTGATCTATGTCCAAATAAGGCAAATCGTATTCTTTTGTCGAACCGGATGTCACCAGCACCATCGGGGTGTTCTCGACAGCTTTAGCCGCCGAATCCAGCGCTATCTTATTTGGGGCAATCACGGCGATACCATCAGCGCCCTGGTCGATAAAGTGGTTGACCGCCCTAGTCATTCCAGTCTCGTCCACGAGTTGCATCGAAGCTACGCTAACCCAATAACCGGCTTCATGGGCGGCTTGTTCGATGCCTAGCAGTGTGCCGGATGGCCCGGAAAGTTGCGTGTCCGTTACCACCGTACCGATAATTTTGCTCTCTTTTGATGCCAACGCTCTAGCTGCCATATTGCGCCGATAACCCAGCTTTTCTACAGCCTCCAACACGCTCTCTTTAGCTTCCTGACTCACCCAGTGGTAGCCGTTCAACACCCGCGATACCGTCTGGTGCGAGACTCCAGCTATTTTGGCAACATCTCCCATTGTGGGTGCACGATGCCCAGCGCCATTGGCGTCGCCCATGCCCATTTGACACCTCGTTACTTCAAACAGCAGGTTCCAAGCTGTGTTATCGCATCCAGATTACTCCTACCGCCTTAGTCAAATGGCGACAGCGCATTAAACGACGGTTTGTGAGCATGTTACGTAGCCAAATAAGGCCAAACTAACGCAGCGCGCCGATAATTATGCGACGTACCGCAGTGGGCAGTACACAGCATCCGCAGAAACGGCGTAAACTCGCTCCATGCCTGATTCTTTATTACCAGCACTCCAAATAGCTGAGATTGATGCGCTGCGCGCCGGGTTCGATGCCGACAGCGCAGCCCGCCTACTACAAAACGCCGTCGCCAATGTGGACGTGAAAAACGTGGCGTTAGACCGGAAGATTGTCACCGCGATTGATACGTCTATGAGCATCCAGCTCGACACTTGGCCGATTACCAACCAGAAGAAATCGGGGCGCTGCTGGCTGTTTGC
>JAITED010000005.1 GCA_031282235.1 Propionibacteriaceae bacterium
GTTTGGTGGAAGATGGCCAGCCCCGGCAAATCGTCCACATCGGGCGAGAGGTCATACGCGTTGGGGCGCGAGTCACGCGGCAGCGGGTGCATAATCACCACGTCAAGATTGTTCGCCGCGGCGAGTATGGAGCGGTTCAACAAATCGCCGCTGACTAGTGGCGATGCCAGTTCTTCCGTGATGCGCTCCCGCTGCACTCGGGTTGCGTAAACCGCATCCACCCCGCTCACCGCTTCGGTGACGCTGCCGCAGACCCACACGGTATGTCCCCGCTGGGTGGCGTATTGGGCAATGCTCTCGGGCAGTTCCAGCGACGGCGGGGCGAATACCTGAAACGTGACCTGCGTAAACAGGCTCATCAACTTAATGAGCGAGTGGACGGTACGCCCATATTTGCAGTCCCCGAGGATAGCGATACGGCAACCATCCACCGTCTTGCCGCGCGATTCAAGTTCTTTTTCAAGTGTGTATACGTCAAGCAGCGCCTGACTAGGGTGTTCGCCGGTTCCATCCCCAGCGTTAATGACGGGTACGCTCGCCGCAGCGGCGAACTGCGCCACCGACCCAGCCTCGGGATGGCGCACCACCAATACGTCGGAGTAGCCCGATACGACCCGCGCCGTATCGTGAATGGATTCACCTTTAGCCATCGACGAGAACGTGAAACCCGTAGTGGTGGTCACTTCGCCGCCGAGGCGTAGAAACGCGGACTCAAAACTGAGCCGGGTGCGGGTGGATGGCTCAAAGAACAGCGAGCAGAGCATCGCGCCATCTAAAACTGTGCAAACCGCTTTGCGTTTAGCAATCGAATCCACCGCATCAGCCAGATTGAACAAGCGCCGCAACCCCAGCAGGTCAAACTGCGCCACCGAGAGCAGATGCCGCCCCTGCTCAAATGCCGGAAACTCCGGGTTCATCTCAAACCCCACCCCAACCCCCGGAGCTTCTTGGGGAATATGCGCGTCACTCATGCCGGACTCCTTAAGCATTTCAGGTGTTTCCACCCACCATAGGGACTCGGCCACCCGGTTCCATTACCTCGCCCGCGCCAACCTCTCACAAAGTCTGCCCCAGCGCCCCCGGTGACCCCGACAACTCTATCCGATTGCCCTCAAAGTTCCCGCGTCCCACGCGACACTCTTACCGACTTACTCGACCTCACATTGAATCGCTCCACGCCTAATACGTACTTACCGCACTCGCACAGTTTTGTGTAAGCCGGGGCAGCAATCGTAGTGACAGCTCTTTCGTTCCGGACACAGTGCTATGCCGTTCTAGTACGGTTTTCATGGCATCTGGTAAACGCCGCGCCAAATCGTAAACAATGTCCACCACCCGTTGCTCATCCAAACCAGCCTGCACAGCCAACGTGCCCCAGTTCCGAGCTGTAAGCGTTCCAAACACCCGAGCACCACCAATAGCAAACGCCAACTTATTCAACTCCGAACTCTGTTCCGTCTCGTATGGAAACACCGAAGCCACGTCATACATCGGCGCCAATCGCACCGTGTCACCAACTAACAACACTGAAAAGTTTTTTGCATGGCTATCAGGGGCACCCACCAGATAGTTGTATGCCAAATACGCAACAAATCTGTAGCAGTCATCGGGCGCACAATAATCTGACAGCAACCGTAAAATCTGCAAAGCTGACGGGCCACCATCCGATTCATACTTCATTCTCGTTGAATATCCCAACGCCTGACATAAATCTTCCTGATGAACCCGCACCACCTTATCCCCATCAAGCCGCAACCGGTCATAACGCGTAACGATAATCGCCGGTTCCCCCGCAAATGACGCATACTCACTGGAAGCCACGTTCAGTCCCAACTCAGCCGCTGCCAGTAAACACACATGCTCATTAAGTGCTTGAAAACTTAAAGAAGCGATACCCGGTTTCACAATGTGAGTACTTGGAATATCTCCAGAAGCATCAGCCCAACCACTACCCGTCCGATGCAGCGCCAACTTAGGTTGAAAACCCGCCAAAGACCACCGCTGCTCATCAATCAACCACGAAGTCGCCTGTCCCGTGCGCAACGCATTTAACCGTTCCCCAATCCGCTGCTCCCCCACCGGCACCAACTCACTCGAACGAGAAAGCAACCTCTCCACAGCATCAGGAGCACAAAATTGCACCGCCCCAGCACAATCTGCACCTATATAACTAAGCAACCCAACCGTATCCCGCGCGCTGACACCAAAGCGCCGCGCAGTCGATTCCAACACTGTCAAATTATCCGGCAATAATCCCTCTAAGAATGGATGCACTGCCTCATGCTTGTGCCGCCGCACCTGCAACGGCAACTTTAACGACAACGGTGTATCGCCAGAATCAGCTAAATATGTGAGCCGACATCTAGCCGGAGCCCCAGAGCCACTATATAGATTCGCAATCTGCTTGCCACCAAGCAGTACAGCAAGTTCTCGACGACTCATTATGGCCTCGCCTTTACCCATGCTCGAATAAGGGCAGTTTCAGGGTTTAGGGTTTCCACGCCTTCAAGGCGAATCCATAAATCCAATACCCGCAACACCCGAAATACTCTTCCTAAATCGACACCGGACACTTGAGCATTCTCCACTGTCACCAACCAATGCCGTGACACCCCAGCCCGTTCAGCCAATTCTGCCTGCGTAAGCCCAGCATCCAAGCGCGCCTGCCGCATAGCAGCCCCCAACGCGGGAACGCTACCAATAGAACCAAACCCCATAAAGTAATCGTACCTGAACAATCCTAAAATGTTCACATACAGCTACATAACACACTCGGGTGGGGCTATTTCGACTGTGCGAGCCTCACGGCCTAGGCGGTCAGCGTTCTCCAAATCGAAGTACTGGAGAATATCTTCCTCGCCTTCATCGAATATCCGATCAAACTCCTCGGCAGAAATCGTAGCCTTATCTTCCATAACGCTCCTCCTCGTGCAGTTAATGTCTCAATTTAACACTTCTTTACAGTAGGTGATTCACCTTGCTGTATGGGTAGACGGATGGTTCACCGCAGCATAAACAGGTTAAGAAAACAGGGAACTAAGGACACAAAAGTACACCCAACCAGTTACGGTTGGGTGTACTTTTGGGGTTTGGGTTAGCGGGAACTGCGGTTCTGCGATGATTTTAGTAGCGCTAAACCGCAGAT
>JAITED010000072.1 GCA_031282235.1 Propionibacteriaceae bacterium
CCCACCATCGGCACCAACAGCCCGACGCAGACCCAACCCACGGAAACCACTAAGACCGAGCCTGCCCCGGCTGTCAACGGCTTATCCCTAGACCAGTTCCGCAAGTTGGTCACAGAAGCGATACCCGGCGTGGCAGAGGTGGAACCGATGACTGTCGATACGCTCGTCACTAGCGCAGATTTTTACGATTGCACCTCGATGGAGAGCCTGTTGTCGAACCTGCAAGCTGTCGCCTCGGGTAGTTGGAAAGATTTATACGTCGATTTTTATCTGTTCGACTCCCCCGACTCAGCGAAGGCGATGGGGGTTGCGCTAAAAACCTGCTGGCACAGCGGCTCACTGACCGTTGATGAATCTGTCAAAGAGTATTACGGCGTGACTAACTATTTCTACGAGTCAGCCAACTCCACCACTGACCAAGTTGACAACCTAGCCGTATACGGTAACGTAGCGGTTTGGCCGGACACCTTTAAAGCCCCGTTTGACGAGGCTCAAAAGGCTTGGGAAGAACAGTTCATACCCAGTGTCTTTGCTTCCGGAATCGCCCAAGTTACATAAGTGGTAACTTTTTCCCAAAGAAGTTTCCAAATGCAGTAGCTTTTGCTCAAAACGTATGGTACATTAGACACAACCGACACACACCGAAGGAGGCCCCGGGCGCTACGCCCGGGGCCTCCCCCCTTTCCACTAGGTTCTTTAGTGGGTTATATCCCCTGCGTCTTAATCCACTCCCCCCGCGAATTCGGGAAACAGGAGCCCGGTATCCCGTCAATCCAGATGACCGGTTCTTCCCACGCTAGAGACAACACATCACCAATCATCGCCAATGCCAACACCAGCGCTTGCACGGAATCCTCGCCGCCCACATTCATCTTTTTAGCCACCACCCCATTTTCATCCTCAATCCACCACGGGCAAACAAAATACGGAGACTCGTTTTCGTTTGCCGGAACCTCACGAAAAGGAAGCCCTATTAAAACCACGTACTCGTGTGCCTCGCCCTGCAGTTTTCGTTCTGCGATTATCTGATGGCCATTTCGTTCCATGCTGACCATGTTACTGTTTGCGCTTGGCGGCGAAGAAAGACTGCAACAGCGCGGCACATTCGGGGGCTAGGACACCGGATACCACTTCTGGGCGGTGGGGGAGGCGGGAGTCGCGTATTAAATCCCACAGTGAGGAGACCGCACCGGCTTTTTCGTCGTAGGCTCCGAAAACTAGCCGGGCGATGCGGGCTTGAGTGATGGCTCCGGCGCACATCGCGCAGGGTTCTAAGGTGACAACTAGCGTGCAATCGTCCAACCGCCAACTGCCGCGCGCTGCCGCTGCCCGCTGCAACGCCAACAGTTCGGCGTGGGCTAATGGGTTGCTAGAGATTTCCCGCTCGTTGTGGGCTAGCGCCAACTGCGTACCATCCGGGGTCAACACCAGCGCGCCAACGGGGACGTCTCCGCACTCCACCGCCGCTGCGGCTTCCGTCAAAGCGCGCCGCATCGCGTCGTCCCACATGGTCATACGTCAAGCGTAACTGACCGCAACGAGACACGCGGAAGCAGAGTACACGCAGATACGATAGGCTACCTTTAGAGTTTCGTGCGGACATTGGTAGTCCGACGACCACAAACAGGAGGAAAGAATGGGACGTATAAAATATGCGCCTGCACAAGCTAAAGTGACCGACATTCAGTCGGTCGTCAAGCAAGTCAAAGATGGCGACAAAATTGGTGTCGCCGGCTTCACCGGTGCGGGCTATCCGAAGGCCTTCCCGACCGCTCTGGCCGAGGAGATCAAGGCCGCGCACGAACGCGGCGAAGAGTTCATGGTGAGTATCTTCACCGGCGCATCCACCGCCCCTGACCTTGATGGCGTGCTCGCCGGGGTTGATGGCATCAGGTTCCGCACGCCTTACAACGGCGACCCGACGATGCGCAACAAGATCAACGACGGCACCAGCCTTTACGCCGACATCCATCTGTCGCACCTCGCGCAGCAGATCAGCCAAGGCTGGTTCGGCAGGCTCGACTGGGCAGTGGTTGAGGCTTCATCCATCACCGCTGATGGCGAAATTGTGCCCTCCACGTCCGTCGGCAACAGCCGCGCATACTTGGAGAACGCCGAGAAGGTAGTCATTGAGGTGAACTCGTGGCAGTCCGAGGATCTATACGGCCTGCACGACGTTTACTACGGCATAGAGGCGTTGCCTCCGAACCGGGTGCCGATTCCGATCACCGGCCCTGGCGACATCATCGGCCAAAAGACGCTGCGCGTGGACTGGAACAAGGTCGTCGCCGTGGTAGAAACCAACGCTAAAGACCGCAACTCGCCGTTCAAGGCGCTGGATCAGGATTCCATCACCATCGGTAAGTACTTCGTTGACTTCCTGCTCAGCGAGGTCAAAGCTGGGCGGATGCCGAAGAACCTGCTACCGCTGCAATCCGGCGTCGGCAACGTCGCTAACGCAGTGCTCGCCGGGCTGTTGGATTCCGATTTGGAACACCTCACCAGCTACACCGAAGTCATTCAGGACGGCCTAATCGCTCTGATTGACGCGGGCAAGATGGATGTCGCTTCCGCTACTTCGTTCGGTTTGTCGCCGGAGTACGCCACCAAGCTGAACGAAAACGCTGCGAATTATCGTGGCAAGGTAGTGTTGCGGCCACAGGATGTGTCGAACCACCCCGAGGTAGTGCGTCGTATCGGTGTCATCGCCTGCAACGGCATGATTGAAGCCGACATCTACGGCAACGTCAACTCCACCAACGTGTGCGGCACCAAGATGCAGAACGGCATCGGCGGGTCGGGCGACTTCACCCGCAACGCTTTCATGTCGTTCTTCGTGTCGCCGTCCACGGCCAAGAATGGCGACATCTCCGCCATCGTGCCGATGGTAAGCCACCACGACCACACCGAGCATGACGTTTCCGTAATCATCACGGAGCAGGGCTTGGCCGACCTGCGCGGTCTCGCTCCGCGTCAGCGCGCCAAGATTGTCATCGAGAAGTGCGCTCACCCGGATTATCAGCCCATTCTGGAGGACTACTACGCGCGCGCCCTCAAAGAGGCCAAGGGTATCCACACCCCGCACATCCTCACTGAGGCGCTCTCGTTCCATCAGCGCTTCCTGGACACCGGCTCGATGAAGAAGTGATTGAGCCGAGTGATGCACATGCTCGCATGTGTGTCCGAGGCGATTGAACTTCTCCCCAGGATGGCGCAAGCCATCCCGAAGTGAAGTGACGTAAACGCTTCTAATACGTATGAAAGCCCCGTCCGGTTCGCCGGGCGGGGCTTTCGTATGTTATTTACGTATCTACGTTATTTACGGAAGTAACAGTTCGCCTAGGGCTGCGGCGTTGTCGCAACTGAAGTCGGGGTTGGCGGCCAACAGTTCGGAGCGGGTTCCGGCACCCCAAGTCACTGAGATGGCGGGGATTCCGGCGGCGTGAGCGGCGAGTACGTCCCATACGGCATCACCAACATATACGCACTGCGCAGCAGTGACCCCCAGTTTCTCGAAAGCGCGTAACAGCGGGTCGGGGTGTGGCTTGTGGCGTTCGGTGTCCTCCATAGTAACCACTAGGTCTACTAGCCCGGCCAACCCGGCCAACCGAATCGTTTCAACAGACATCTCTAGCCGTTTTGAGGTGACAACTTTGGGGCGTATCCCGGCGGCGTTCAGTTGCGCCATCAACTCCGGCACTCCGGGGTATCCGACGATTTTAACGGCGTTGGCTTCGTTATACTCCCGGTACACCCGCTCTAACGTGGCCGCTTGCGGCGGATCCTCGCGCTGGAATGTGGTGAGCAGCGTCTGCCCAATCCAAGTACGCGCCTCCGCAGCGCTCAAAATACGCCCACTGACCGTAGCAAATGCGTATTGATAAGACTCGATGATGAGCCCAATGGAATCGGCAAGTGTCCCATCCAAGTCGAACAACACCACCGGCCACCTAGGCGGCCTTGAAAAATCATCCATTTAAGTAACCTTAACGAAAAATACGAGCGCCAGCGACTCGTTGCCGGATGTCGCTGGCGCTCGCTAGCTGCTGTTTCGATGCTGTTTCGACTTTAGGCAGCGTTACGCCGAGAGCCAACAAGCCGCCGACTGGCAGCGCCGACTACCCCAACACCGGCGGCTAGCACCCACGGCCACCAGATAACACCCGTGGTTGCTGCTGTGCCGCCAGCGCCAACGTGGTTCGGAGTGGTTTGGCCTGCTTCAGCTTCGTCTGGTTCCACTGCGTCGTCATCGTCATTATCGGGGTCGCCAGTTACCGGTTCGTCGTCGTCGTCTTTATTATCATCGTCGCCTTTATTATCATCATCGTCTTTAGTTTCGCCGCCCGCTTCACCGCCGCCCGCTTCACCGCCACCGGTTTCCTCACCGCCACCGGTTTCTCCACCGCCACCAGTTTCCCCGCCCTCGCCGGTCTCCTCACCTTCGCCGCCGCCGCTCGGAGCGCAGGTGACGTTAACGGTGATGGCTGCGGTAGCCGTCTGGCTGTGAACGTCAGTGATGGTGTAGTCAGCAACGGTGGTGCCGCAGAAGTCAAGAGCCGGGGTGAACACTATCTCGTCACCGTCGACTTCCCAAGTGCCGTCAGCACCGCTCACCCCGGTGATGGTCACTGGGGTGGAGAAAGTATCGTTGGCCAGCGGCTCGATAGTGACGGGCGTATTCGCTTGGGTTTCCGCCGCGTCAGCTACGGCTACCGGCGGTTCGTAGACTGTCACCAACCAACTCCATGCCGCGTTGCCAGAGACGCTTTGGGCTTCGTTACCAATCCACCAAGGCATTCCAAAAAGCCCCTCGAAAGTGCTGGTGGTTTCCCCTGGTTCAAGCACCTGGTCGCTCCAGTTCGTCATCTTCCCTGTGACGTACGCAGCGATAACGCCCGCGTCGTAATAGCCATCGTAGGCAACATACACCGGGTAGGGGAGGTCATTCGTTATGGTTCCGGGGTTGCGATAGGCGGAACCGGGACCTAGAGAACCACCCACGCTGACGCCTACGTAGGGATTCAGAATTAACTTGCTGGTCAACACCTGTCTGGTTCCGACGGTAAAAACATCCGTATAATCGGAATCGCGCCACACCTTGTCGAACACCGGAACGACCCGAGTGCAATAAATCTGAATTGAGGGGTTATCGGCAGCGGCTCCGACTGCAGTTTTGACCCCCGCCTTGACCACGATGTCGATTGAATCACCAGCAGCGAGCGTGAACTCGGTTGGAGTAGTCGATTCGACCGTCACTTCATCAGTGCCAGTGGTAAAACTTTGCGCAGTGCATCCGGAAAATGAAATCGGCACCGGAGAGCCATAGATTGACTCATCGTGCGTTCCCGTGGGCACCGTGCTGGTGAGCGTGATGGTTTTGGTCACCAAGGTTCCAGCATCAATCTTCCCCAAGGGGAAAGGGTCGACGATAACCTCACCGACAAAGCCGCTGTTCTCTGAAAAATTAACGTTGACGATGCCGCGATTCTCCAGCACGTCATACTCCGACTCATCTGCCGAAGCCACCGAATACGGCAGCAGAACGGCAAGGAATACCGAAAACACGCCCCCACAACGGTATAGCGATTGAAACTTGTGCATATTGACCCCCCAATATTCATATAACTATCAACTATTGTAATATACAGTTGTTAATTCGCGCTATCTTTTAGCTTTGAAACTATACAGCCGCGCACAAATCCTCTTATGAAATGCAAAGCGGCACGGTATGTAAACCTCACCCAACGAGCGGGTAGTCTGGAGAAACTATGAGTACCACCGCCGTATCTGCTGCGCCGGGGCTGGGGAATCCGCCCGCGCAACCGATACGCACCCTGCCCCCCCTCCCGGCGACACACCGCGGCGTTGCACTCTCGCCGCGCACCGGCGAAACACCGCGCCCGGTGCTGCTCGGCATTGCTTGCGCGTTCGCCTACCTTTCCACGGCGCTGGCCGCCGCCAGCTTCGGCTGGGCGTGGTGGCGGGCGATACACATGGAGACTTGGATGAGCGCCACCCGCTTCATAGAGTGGATGCAACCCCGCCCCGGCTCCGCACTATCGCTGCTAGCCGCAGTGATATTGGCAGTCATCTGTTCCCTCACCGTAGCCGCGCCGTGGGTGGCGGCATACGCGGCGTGGGCAGGATACCGCTGGGCGCGTTACGCCGGGCTCATCGCGGCAGGAATCTCCTGTCTCACGCTGCTGCTGCGCCCGTATGCCTGGCTCGCCATCCCTCCGGCGGTGCTGGCCGCACTGCTCTACTGGCTGCCACCGGTGACCAACTATTTCAAGCAGTGGGACACCCTCAGGGCACCGCCTGCGGCTACGGCTCCAGACCAAGGTCGGGTGTATTACGGCCGCCTTGCACAGTACCGCTGAACTTTGAAGCCCCCTGCTCGAAGGGGGCTACAAAAGAATCAGGCTGCGCCTGCCACCTTTAAGGCAGCGCCTAGGGCAGTACCTTTTAGATGAGTTTTAGCTAAAAATTAAATTATAGTTTTCTAATTTATTAACGGTTCTATTCCATACGGCAAAAAAACACTTACACTCAAATCAAAGGAAACTGCTGGATTGCCCCAGCGGTCTAATCCTCCAAAGAAGAAGGAGCGCTATGTTCAGAAAAACTCTCGCTGTAGCAGCCGCTGCAGCATTAACTTTCGCCTTTGCCGCGTGCAGTAGCGACGACCCGCCCACCACCCCCTCCACCACGACGCAAGCGCCGAGTGACCCCGGTTCCACTGCGGATGCGCTTCCAGAGCGCGGTGATGCAGACCTAGTGATTTGGGCGGATGCAAACCGTACCACTGCCCTAGAGGCCGCGCTAAAGACTTGGGCGGACGCACAAGGCATTAAAGCCGTCGTGCAGACTGTGGCTACCGACCTACAGGCCAACTTCGTAACCGCTAATCAGGCCAAAAACGGCCCAGACATCGTGATTGGTGCGCAGGACTGGACCGGCAAACTGGTGCAGAACTCCGCCATCATCCCGGTACAACTCAGCGCCACCGGCGTAGCTCAGTCAGCAATTGACGCAGTGTCATACGGCGGCCAGACATACGGTGCGCCGTATGCGCTTGAGACCCTCGGCCTGTTCGTAAACAACACGCTGACCAGCGTAACCGCTCCGACCACCATTGAAGAGATGGTCGCTGGAGCCACCGCAGGCGGCATCGCTGGCGTCGCCGAGAACCCGCTTTGCCTTCAGGTCGGCCCCAACGGTGATGCCTACCACATGCAGCCGCTGTTCACTTCTGCCGGTGGCTACATCTTCGGCACCAACACCGACGGTTCCTATAACACCAAAGATGTGGGCGTAGGCTCCGCTGGCGGTATCGCTGCTGCCACCAAGATTGGCGAGTTGGGCGCTGCTGGCGTATTGAAGAACTCCATTGATGGCAACAACTCCATCCCGCTGTTCACCGAGGGCAAATGCACCTATCTGGTGTCCGGCCCTTGGGCGTTGGCCACCATTCGGGATGCCAAGGTTGACTTCACGCTGACGCAGATTCCCGGATTTGCTGGCATGGGGCCCGCCGTCCCGCCGCTGGGCGTACAGGCATTCTTCGTCGCCTCTAACGCTAAGAACCCGGCCTACGCGCAGCAGTTCTTGACCGACCTGCTCAAAGACACCACCATCACCAAGGCGATGAACACGCTTGATGCTCGCATTCCAGTGCAGGATGCTTTAGCAGCGGAGCTGCAAGCCAGCGACCCGGTGCTGATGCAGTTCTTGGAGTACGCGGAGAGCGCCGCGGCCATGCCGAACATCCCCGCTATGGATGCGGTTTGGGGGCCACTTGCGAAAGCGGAAGCCAGCGTTGTTGGCGGCGCCGACCCGACCTCCTCTATGACGGCTGCTGGCAACGAGATCTCCTCGGCAGTCAACGGATAGTCCCATAAAGCTCACGGTTGGGCAGGGATTACGCGGGCGCGTTCCGAAAAAATACGCGAATACGCCCGTACCTGCCCAACCGTGAACTATCACCACACCGGCTGCCGTATAGCGCCTAGAATGATGTCTGGGTAGCGGTGGAGTAAGCGGAAGGTAGGGCATGAGCACAACAGAATCTGCGGCTACAGAACCGGGCAACGAAGCCCCGCGCCGCAAACGTAATACGACAACTTTAGGGTTAATCGGCAAAATCATCCTGCTAGGTGGGGTGTTGGCGATAGCCGTGTACGCGGTGCCGTTGCTGATACATTACAAACTTTGGATGTGGTTGGCGGTCATGATTTTGGCCACCATCAGCATCTTTATCATCTACTCCACTAAACGTTTCATCCCCGGAAAGTATCTGTTCCCGGGGACGCTCCTGTTGACGGTGTTCCTGATAATCCCGGTGATTCTCACCATAAGCTACTCGTTCACCAACTTTGGCGACGGCTCCCGTGGCACTAAACAGGAAACCATCGACTCCATTGTCGTCAACTCGGTGCAGCAGACCCCAAACTCCAAGTGGTACAACATGGCGGTCGCTGTCGCGGATGAATCCGACGTCTCCAGCGGGCCGTATACGTTATTCCTCATCGCCGAGGATGACCCGTCTGACAAGGTGCTATTTGGCGAGGACGACTCCGAACTGGCGCAGTGGACGGGGAGCGCCCCCACTATCACCGACCATGTGGTGAGTGCGGTGCCCGACTATGTGCTGCTCACCCGGCCACAGATTAACGCGAATCTGGCGCAGATTCAGCAGGTGGTGATTCGGGTTCCCGGCGACAGCGGTGCCTCCGTTAAAGTGCAGGGTTTCCGCGCTTACGAGGGTCAAGCCACCATGGTTTACGACGCGGAACTCGACCAGTTCACTGATGCCAGCGGTAAGGTGTATCCGCTGCAGCAGGTGAACGGCTCATACTGCTACTTCGATGCTGCGGACAGCAGCCAGTGCTATCAAGGGCGCTCTTGGCTACAGAATGTCGGCATGAAGAACTACACCAAACTGCTCACTGATGCCAGCATCCGTAGTCAGTTCTTCGGAGCTTTCGGATGGACGCTGACGTTCGCGCTCGGGTCGGTCGCGTTGACGTTTATCGCCGGATTCTTCTTGAGCCTCACCCTAAATGACGAGCGTATCAAGGGCAAGAAGTTGTGGCGGTCGTTCCTACTGCTGCCATACGCGGTGCCCGGAATGATTTCACTGCTCATCTGGTCCGGGTTCTTCAACCCGCAGACCAACCCGTTCGGTTGGAGTATCGACTGGTTCGCTGATGCCACCTTGGCCAAAATTGCGGTGTTCATCGTGCAACTGTGGATGGGGTTCCCGTATATGTTCATCGTGTGCACCGGTGCCCTACAGTCAATCCCCAACGACGTGAAAGAGGCGGCCGCTATCGACGGCTCATCTGGGTTGTCCACCACGTTCCGTATTGTGTTACCGCTGCTGCTGGTGTCGGTGGCTCCGCTGCTGGTGGCATCTTTCGCCTTCAACTTCAACAACTTTAACGCTATACAGCTGTTGACAGAGGGCGGGCCGGTGCTGGAGGGGCAGTTCACCCGTGGCGGCACCGACATCTTGATATCCATGATTTATAAACGAGCGTTTGGCGGTTCCGGGGCTGACTTCGGCTTCGCCGCAGCGCTATCGGTACTGCTATTCGTTCTCACCGGGGTGCTGGCCGCATTCCAGTTCCGGATTACAAAGAAGTTGGAGGAGATGGCATGAGCACCACACATACGGACACCCCCAAGCCCGTCCGTCGCCCGCTGAACGCTCAGATTGTCAGGCGGTGGTGTATGGAGGTTGGGTGGCGCTATCTGGTCGGCCTAGCCGTGCTAGTGTTTGCCGCTTTCCCGATTCTCTACGTGATTGGCGTATCACTGAACCCGATTGGCTCGGTGACGGGCACCACCATGTTCCCGAAAGAACCCTCATTGGTGAACTACGAAAACCTGCTCGGCGGCGCTAAAGGGCCGTTCTTGAAGTGGTACGCCAACACCTTGCTGGTCTGCGCAGTGGTGACCATCACGCAGATTGTGGTCTCCGCGCTAGCGGCGTATGCGTTCTCCCGGCTCCGCTTCGCTGGCCGCCGGGGCGGGATGCTGGCACTGTTGCTCATCATGATGTTCCCCAACATGCTGGCACTCATCGCGTTATACGCGATGTTCACCGATTTAGGCAAGGCGCTCCCCGCTGTCGGGCTGTCCACCATCCTCGGCTACATCATCGCGCTGTTGGGTGGCTCTCTCGGTCAGGTCTGGCTCGTCAAAGGGGCGCTGGATGCGATACCGAAAGAGTTGGACGAGGCTGCGGTCATCGACGGCGCTACCCACTTTCAGGTGTTCTGGCGGGTGCTGCTGCCCACGCTGCGCCCCATCATCGCCACCACTGCGATGCTGGCTTTCGTCGGGGTAATCTCCGAGTTCATCATCGGGTCGCAGTTCCTGCGCGACCAGAACTCTTACACCTTGTCCGTAGGGTTATACGGCATGTTGCAAGGCGATAAATCCGCTAACTACGGGATTTTCGCCGCCGGTGCCGTACTGGTAGCCATACCGGTCGTCGTGCTGTTCCAAGTGCTCCAGAAGTACATCGTGGGCGGCGCTGTTGCCGGTGCAGTTAAAGGATAGCCATACGTGCATTCGAATCAGCCGACAGCTCACTTGCTTGACCAGCCGCACCACGACGGTTCGGAACTGTTCGTAACGCCGGGGCAACCGCGGCTGGGAGACCGTATCCCGGTGCGGATACGTATCCCTGCGGCGCGGCGCGCTGCGGAGGTTTTCTTAAGGGTAAATCGGGACGGAAACCCGCTCTATCTGCCCGCAAAACTGGATAGGGAAACCAGTTTTGAGAGTTGGTACGTAGCGGAACTGCCGGTGGATAACACCCGCGTAAACTACCGCTGGCTGCTCACCGGCAACCAGCGCTTCGAGTGGTTGACTGCGCGGGGCTGTGCCGCGTATGACATCACCGACGCTGGGGATTTTCGTATCACCACCCACTCGCCCGGCCCTGATTGGATGCTGGATACGGTCGGATACCAGATTTTCCCCGACCGCTTCGCCCGCTCCGCTGGGGCTGACACCCGCGAACTGCCGTCTTGGGTGCGCCCCGCCGCTTGGGACGATGCCCCCGCCTCGGACTACGCCTCTATCAACCAGTTTTTCGGTGGCGACTTAGACGGCATCGCGGAGCACGTTGCGTATTTGAGCGACTTGGGCATCAATCTGGTGTATCTCACGCCTTTCTTCCCCAGCCTCTCCGCGCACCGCTACGATGCCACCACTTTCGCTGGCGTTGACCCGCTGTTGGGCGGCGATACGGCGCTGGAGCGGTTGTCAGCGGCGTTACATCAAGCTGGGATTCGGGTGATTGGCGACCTCACCACCAACCACACCGGGGTCACGCACGAGTGGTTCCAAACCGCCCGCACCGACCCCACCTCCCCTGAGCGTGGTTTTTATTATTGGCAGGACGAGCTGCCCATCCCCCTCAAACCGTGGCTGCAATCTTTCTCCGACCAGTGGGGCGGCGTTTGGCCTGCTAATACGGACGAAGCCTCCGTTGACTACATCCCTTGGTTGGGCGTGCCCTCGCTGCCGAAGTTGAACTGGGCGAGCGCGGAGTTACGCCGCCGCATGTTGGACGGCCCCGATTCGGTGGTCGGGCGCTATCTGGGCGCGCCGTTCCAGCTGGATGGTTGGCGTATCGACGTAGCCAACATGACCGGACGCTACGCCGCTGATGACTTTTACGACGCAGTCGCCCGACTCACCCGCAATACGGTCGATACGGTCAGCAGCAACGACGCGATGCTCATCGCCGAACACTTCTACGACACCGCCCGCGATATGGATGGGGACGGTTGGCAGTCGATTATGAACTACTCCGGTTTCATCCGTCCCGCTTGGACGTGGCTCACCCGCCCCGACACTGACCTCAGATTCTTGGATGCCCCTACCTCTATCCCTAGGCGTGCCGGAACCGCTGCGGCGCGCGCGGCGCGGCACTTTGCCTCCCTAGTGCCGTGGAGCACCACTGCGCGGCAGTGGAACATGCTCGGTTCGCATGACACCCCGCGTATCGCTACCATCACTGGAAGCCGGGCGTTGACAGAGGTGGGCGCCGCTTGGTTGTTCACCTACCCCGGTATCCCCGCGTTTTTCGCTGGCGATGAGGGCGGTGCCACTGGCCATGACGGCGAGAATGCCCGTACCACTATGCCTTGGAATCAAATCGCCGCTGGTGGCGGCTCCCGCTGGGATGGTTCCACCCACGCCGTTTGGCGTTCGCTAATCGCGCTGCGCCGTACTCATAAGGCGTTGTCACATGGGGGATTACGCTGGGTAGCCGCAACAGATGACGCTCTAGTTTACCTGCGCGAAACCGCCACTGAGCGCATCCTCGTAGCTCTGACCCGTGCCGCCTGCTCCGACATCACGCTACCGGCTTGGCTCTCTGATGCTCCCCCCACGCCCCTTTTCACCGGCCACGCCGCTGTGGCTCCGACCTTAACCTCCACCCCCACCGGCTGGCACCTCTTTGCCGATTCCCCCTCCGTAGGCATCTGGCTCCTAAACTAACCCATTCCACTGTTGTGTTAGACAATCCACTCCCCACTAAACTAGGCTGATACCTGCCTTAAGCGGGCGTAGCTCAATGGCAGAGCGTCAGCTTCCCAAGCTGAACACGCGGGTTCGATTCCCGTCGCCCGCTCAAGCATTAACTCCGGGCTACACGCCCGGAGTTAATGCTTTCACGTATAGTGCCGACGGGAATCGAAAGCGCGCAGCGCCGGGCGTCGAGAGGAAGCCCAGTGGGCTTCCGAACAGCCCCCAAAAAATTCCTGTCGCCCGCTCGTCGACGGGAATCGAAAGCGCGCAGCGCCGGGCGTCGAGAGGGAGTCCGGTGGACTCCCGAACAGCCCCCAAAAATTCCCGTCGCCCGCTCGCACTTGTTAGCCAGCAGCCACAAACGCAGTAGCGTCACCTGTGAACGTGACTTGTTCTCCGTATGATATGAAAGCGGCTTGACCTTGGGTGAGGACTAATGGGTTAGTGTCACCACTGACAATGCAGCGCAAGGTTCCGTGAGTCACTAGCAGGATACGGCGGGACTCGGAAGCCGGTAACACTCCGTCAGATAAGCCAGCAGTCTCTAAGCGCCAAAGTTGGAACTCGGTTATGGGCACGGGGTAGCGGTATAGGCCGGGGGCTTCGGATACGGCGGTCACTAGCGCCGCTGGGGTGGGGCTGAAGTGCATCACGTCTGCTAATACGGCGTGGTCAATGTGCTTGTGGGTGAGGCCACCGCGCAGTACGTTATCGCTGGCGGCCATAATCTCGATGCCAGTGCCGCGCAGATAGGCGTGCAACACCCCGGCGGCAGTGTATAGGCCAGCACCGGGCGACAGTGCCACCTGATTGAGCAGCAGCGCAGCTAGCAGCGAGGGGTCACCGGGGTACGATTCGTCCAACAGCAGCACTAAGCGAGCGAAGTTACCTAAATCGGTGGGGTCGTTTTCGTGATATACGGCAGCGGCCACCACTTCGGTGAGCAGTTCGGTACGGGAGCCAGAGAGTGCGTCTAGGAACACCTCAGCGAGCGCAGATTCTCCCTCGCGCATCCGGAGCGGAGCTAGGAACGGCTCCAGAATCGTCTCGTCCACCCCCAAACCCCCGAATAACCGCAACGTTTCACGCGGGTCACGGAATCCGCTCAAAGCCTCGAAATCGGTGAGCGCCACCACCAACTCTGGTTTGTGATGCGGGTCCTTGAAGTTGCGTTCGTTGGCATCCAGCGGCACTCCGGCAGCGTTTTCGGCAGCGAAACCAGCAGCGGCTTGTGCGGCGTTCGGGTGGGCTTGCAGGCTGAGCGGGCGTGCCGCAGCCAGTATCTTCAGCAGAAACGGCAACCCGGTGCCGTACTCAGCGTTCAACCCGCCCGGTGCAACCCCGCTGCTGGCCGTAATCTCGCTGAGTGGTGTCTCAGTTTCCCCCACCAGCGCCGTACCGCCGGGGTGAGTGCCCAGCCAATACTCCGCATACGGTCGCCCGTCGGCAGCGAACCCCAGAATCTCGGGGAGGGAAACCGGGGAGCCCCAGTCGTAGTGCTTGATTACACCTTTGAGTCGCTGCACCGTACCTCCTTTATAAGCACCCCGCCCGGTCTGAGTCTTAAGTCTAGTTGAGAGCTTAAGCGGCCAACTGGCCGATTCATGGCAACCCCCGCCGCGCTAACACCAAGTTGCGAGCCCGATGGTGGCACCCCGGTTTACGCTACGTATGCTTTTTTACGTATTCTTCAAAACCACGTCCAGCACGGTGTCAGCTACGGCCTGACAAGCGTCGCAAACGCCCTCCAGATAGTCATACACCTTAGTCCAGCCGATAACG
>JAITED010000080.1 GCA_031282235.1 Propionibacteriaceae bacterium
GGCGCTCAGCACGCCAGCGCTCGCGGTGTTAGTGCTGACCCCGTTGGCGTTGTACGAATCGTTTGATGACCTTACGAAAGCGGCCCAAACGGTGACTAGAGCGCGTGCGGCGTTGGGGCGAGTCACCGCCCTGTTGGATGCCGCGCCGCTCGGGGTGGGGGATCGTAGCCCGGCGGTTTCGGCACCGTCCCCGGTGGAAGATGTTGCTAAAAACCCGGCTGCGCTGCTAGTGATTCGGGAGTTGGCTATCGGCTGGCCGGGCGCGGCGGCGTTACTCACCGGGCTCAATCTGGAACTGCGCGCGGGGGAGCGCGTGGCAGTGGTGGGGGCATCTGGGGTGGGGAAAACCACGTTGGCGGCGACCATTCTGGGGTTGATTCCAGCGGTGGCGGGCGAGTTGCGCACTCCGGCGGCGATAGGTTATCTGGCGCAGGATGCCCACATCTTCACTACCACGGTGGCTGAGAATGTGCGTATCGGCAACCCGAACGCTGACCCCGCCGCTGTGGCCGCCGCCTTGGCGCGCGTGGGGTTAGCGTATCTCGACCCCAACCGGGAAGTGAGCGCCCAAACCCTCTCCGGTGGGGAGGCGCGGCGGGTGGCCGCTGCCCGGCTGCTGGTCATGGAACCCGCTCCGGAGTTGGTGATTCTGGATGAACCAACCGAGCATCTGGCCCCTGAACTGGCTGCCGCGCTGCTGCGTGACCTCTGGGGAGCTTTCGGTTCGCGCACTGCGCTGCTGGTCATCACCCACGATGCGGCAGTGGTGAGCCAATGTGCGGCGACGCTGCGGCTGTCTTGATGGGTTAATGGGTTACGTGTCTTACGGATGCGCTCAATCATCTAAACTGTGGTCTATGAGCCTGAGTACCCGCGCCCGAGTGCTGTTGCTCGCTGGTTCCTGCCTGGGCGCGGCATCCATCGGAGGTTTGATTTGGCACTCGGTGACGGTGGTGCAGACGTATACGGTCGGCGCTGACCACGGCGCAGTAATCACCGAACGCGGCTTGTCACAGCTGTTTGCGATGGACGTATGGTACGTATTCACCGGCCTGATTGTCGGCATCCTGCTCGGTTCCCTTACTTGGACGCTGTTTCACCAAATCGGCTGGTGGGTAGCCCCCTTGGCAGCACTCGTAGGTTTAATCGCCGCCGTCATCTGCTGGCAGTTAGGCGAAGCCCTCGGCCCCTCCGACTTCGCCGCCCGGGTGGCCGCCGCCCTCCCCGGTGATAAAGTCCCAGTGGATTTCACCCTCCACACCCTGACCGCGCTGTTGACGTGGCCGTTCGGCGCGCTAATCCCCGTGATTCTGTACGCCGCGTTTGAACGTAACCCGGTAGAATCCTGAGAATGTTGCGAATCATTGACTTACGCGGAGAGGCTGACTTTGCCGCACGGTTGCCGCGGGCGGAGTTTGATACGGCCGCAGCGCTAGCGGCGGTGGTGCCGATTTGCGAGCAGGTGAAAGCGCGGGGGGAAGCAGCGATACGGGAGTATGCGTTGCGCTTCGATGGGGTGAACCCTGCGCAGTTACGGGTGCCGCCGGAAGTCATTCAGAAGGCGTTGGATACGCTAGCCCCCAAGTTGCGCGCCGCGCTGGAGACGGCTATTGCGCGCAGACGGGAGACGGCGCAGGCGTTAGAGACCGACGTAGGCTACCGCGAGGTGACGCTAGCGCCGGGGGCAACTATCGGGTATCGGGTGTTGCCGGTGGGGCGCGTGGGGTTATACGTGCCGGGCGGGCTGGCACCGTTGGCTTCTTCCGTATTACATAATGCGATTCCGGCGTTGGTGGCGGGGGTGTCATCTATCGCGCTGGCATCACCACCGCAAGCTGACTACGACGGATGGCCGCATCCCACCATTTTGGCAGCCTGTGCGCTGCTGGGCATCGACGAGGTGTACGCCGTGGGCGGGGCGCAGGCCATCGCCATGTTCGGCTACGGGGTGCCGGGGTTGTGCGCGCAGGTGGACATGGTGGCAGGGCCGGGCAACGTATACGTGGTGGCCGCGAAACGCTACCTAAGAGGGGTAGTGGGCATAGATTCCGAGGCTGGGCCCTCCGAAATCTGTGTGTGGGCAGATGACACCGCGAACCCCGCGTGGGTGGCCGCTGACCTCATCAGCCAAGCCGAACATGACCCGTTGGCTGCATCGGTGTTGGTCACCACATCTGAGGCGCTTATCGCCCAAGTCAATGCAGAGATTGCGGCACAATTGCCACAAAACCCCTTGTCGGAGCGGTTAAGAAAATCGTTGTGCGGGTCGCAATCCGCAGCGCTGCTGGTTGCGGACTCCGAGCAAGCCTTAGCGGTGGTGAACGCCTATGCAGCCGAACATTTAGAGGTGCAGACCGCCAACGCCGCAGCAGACGCACTGCGGGTGCGCAACGCCGGAGCGGTGTTCGTGGGTTCGTATTCGCCAGTGCCGTTGGGGGACTACTCCGCTGGCTCCACCCATGTGCTGCCCACCTCGGGCACCGCGCGGTTCGCTTCCGGGTTGGTTGCCCGCAGCTACCTAAAAACCATGCACTACATAAAATACGACGCCGTCGGGTTGGGAGCCATCGCGGAGGGCATCGCCACGTTTGCCGCCAGCGAAAACCTCCCCGGTCACCAAAACGCCATCAATTTAAGGAATACTTAAATGGGTATATATGGGTATATACGAGAAAGAGGTGCTTCGCAAAAGCGAGTGGATGGGGTTGGGGTTGGTTTAAGTGGTTGTTTAGGTTCTACCCCCCCCCCCCCCCCCCC
>JAITED010000111.1 GCA_031282235.1 Propionibacteriaceae bacterium
CCGCCGTTGGGGATTGTGTGAAACATCGAATTCGGCAAGGCTGCCGCGATTTCCTCGCCGTTTTTGACGGTTCCGAACGGGTCGCTCGTACCCCATATCATTGATACGCGCTGCTGCACTTTGCTTAATTCGTTTTCTGTAATACGGATATCCGCCTTTGAGCCTAACAGCTTGCTGGGCGTTAAGCACCCGCAGGTCGTTTTGGTCGAGCAGTAGCGCATTAGCCATTCCACTTGGCTCCCTCATGTATTCATAAAACCATAAAGCGCCCATTTCAAGCCATTTTGCTGCTTTGGTTCATGGCGTATCTCCCCATTCCTACTCCGCTTCGGTGTTATCCGCTAAAGGGGGCAGCACGGGCAGTAGGACGGTGAAAGTGGTGCAGCCGGGTGTTGATTCGGCCCAGACTTTGCCGCCGTGGGATTCTACTACGGCAGATACGATGGAGAGACCTAGGCCGGTGGAGGCTTCTGCGGTGTGGGTACGGGCGACATCGGCGCGGGTGAAGCGCTCAAAGATGGTGGGGAGTGTTTCAGGAGCGATGCCGGGGCCGTTGTCGGTTATCGTTAGCGTTGCGTAGCGGGGGGAGGGGGTGCCGGTTAGGTAGAGCGTGGCTTCCACGGCGGTGCCGACAGGGGTGTGTTTGCGAGCGTTGGAAAGCAAGTTCGCTAGCACTTGGTGGAGTTGTTCGCGGTCGGCGGATACCAGCACTGGAGCATCGGGCACTGACACTGACCATTCGTGTTCTTGCCCGGCGGCTTGGGCATCGGATACGGCGTTGACTAGCAGTTCCGTAATATCTACTGGCTCGAAGTTGGGGTTGCGGCCTGCGTCCAACCGCGCCAGCAGCAGCATATCGTCCACCAATTTGCTCATACGCGAAGATTCGCTCTCAATACGAGTGAGCGCGAATCCCGTATCCGATGGCAAGCTTTCGCGCCCCCGACGGGTGAGTTCAGCGTAACCGCGAATGGACGCCAGCGGGTTGCGCAGTTCATGGCTGGCATCGGCGATGAACTGTCGCAGTTTCGTTTCGGAGGCTTGCCTAGCCACTAGCGCATCGTCCACGTTGTCCAACATGGTGTTCAACGCCAACGCCACCTGCCCCACTTCGGAGTCCGCGTCCTCTGCCGCCACCGGCACCCGCTCCGCGATACGCGCCTCGCCGCGCCCCAGATTCATCTGCGCCACTCGTTCGGCGGTGTCGGCCATCTGGGAGAGCGGACGCAACGAGTTGCTCACTACGACGTTCACCACCACCGCCGCGATGATGATAACAATCAGCGTCACCACCGCCTCCAGCAGCACCACCTCTTTAGTGAAGTCGTATAGCCCCCTAGTTGGCATCCCCACCACGTATTCATCAGTGGTTAAGGTGTTGGCGATAATACGGGTACGCACCTCGCGCGAAACCCGCCACTCGCCCAAACCAGGGATATCCATCGTGACCGGCACCCCCCCAGAGGCTACGGCGTGCAGCAGCGTCACCTGCCCCAAGCTCAGCCCAGACGCGACACCGTGTCCGTAAACCCAAGCCGACAGCAGCACCCCATCGCGGATTTTGACCTCCAACCCAGTCTCGCCCGGCCCCGTCACCGCGTGCCCAGTGGGGCGCAGCTTGGAATCACCCCAAAATGCGGCCTGATTGATGGCCAGCGACTCGTCGATTTGACGTATCATAATCCGCTGCATCGCCACCGAAGTGGTCACTCCCAACGCCACCGCGAGCGCCGCCATGATAGCGGCGGTACGCAGAATCAAACGCCTAGTCAAGGTGCCTTTCGCAAACGGCCCCTTGCCCGGTATCCGGTCAGAGTGTAGCCAACCACTAATGGTGCGCAGCAGCGGCATCATGTTCCTTTCGCGGGGCGCAATACGTAGCCAGCGCCACGTAACGTATGAATCATCGGCTCACGCCCTGAGTCAATCTTCTTACGCAGATAGCTTATGTAAAGTTCGACGATGTTCGCTTGCCCCCCAAAATCGTAGTTCCATACGCGGTCAAGAATCTGGGCTTTTGATAGCACCCGCTTCGGGTTGCGCATCATGAACCGTAGCAGTTCGTACTCGGTGGCGGTGAGTTGTATCTCATCAGCACCGCGATACACCTCATGGCTGTCCTCGTCTAGGCTGAGGTCACCGACGCGCAGCACCGATTCATTGGCCGCCCTGAGCGCCCCCGCCCGGCGCAGCAACGCCCGGATGCGCGCCACCAACTCCTCTAGGCTGAACGGCTTAGTGACGTAATCATCGCCACCGGCAGTCAACCCGGACACCCTATCGGCGACGGCATCCCTTGCGGTCAGAAACACCACCGGGACGTCCGGTTGGTCGTCGCGGATACGGCGCATCACCTCCAGCCCGTCGAAGTCGGGCATCATGATGTCGAGTACGATGGCATCCGGTTTCGTCTCCTTAGCCAGTCGCACCGCAGCCAGCCCGGAGTTGGCCGTGAACACCCGCCATCCCTCGTAGCGAAACGCCATCGAGAGCAGTTCGGTGAGGCTGGGCTCGTCGTCCACTGCCAAAATACGAATCGGGGAGCCGTCGGCTCGGGTGAAAACCTCAACGCTGGGTTGTGTCATGGTTCCATTGTGTCAGCACAGCGGAAGCATTGCTGAGCAATAGCTATGAAAACCCTGTGGAGAGTACGTGACTACTCATCCCGTCATGTTGCAACTGCTGTGGAACAGAAACCAAAGGTGAACGTGGGGTTAAGACTAGCTTCGTAGTGGGGGCGTTCGGCGTGCTATGTTGGGGGAGACTTAAGTTATTCGGGCGAAGTTTCCGGGCATTAGTTCGCGGAGACTGCGCCGCTAGCGGCTGTAAGCCGAAAGGTACGACGGATGAGCGTTGGACTGGGCGAGTTCTTGAACGCGTTGCTCACGAACAAACCACTGTTGGTCACCGTAATCGTCACTCTCGGAGTGGTGTTGGTCAACGGGTGGACGGATGCACCCAACGCCATCGCTACTTCGGTATCAACCCGAGCCATTGCGGTGAAACCAGCCATCATCATGGCCGCCGTATGCAACTTTTTGGGAGTGCTGGTGATGACCTCCATCAGCGCCGGGGTGGCCGAGACGGTTTACAAAATGGTGGATTTCGGCGGTGATGCACATACGGCGCTGGTCGCGCTCTGCGCCGCGCTGCTGGCTATCGTGATTTGGGCGACCGCCGCATGGTGGTTCGGCATCCCCACTAGCGAATCCCATGCGCTCATCGCTGGCATCTCCGGAGCTGCCATCGCGCTCCAGAGAGGGTTGGATGGCATCAACGGTTCCGAGTGGATTAAAGTGATATACGGGCTGGTGCTCTCCACCATATTAGGCTTTGGACTAGGGTTTTTGTTAGTAAAACTGATTGAGTCGAAAGCTAGTAAGCTGCACCGCACCACCGCCAACGACGTATTTAAATACTCCCAAGTGGCCGCAGGTGCCGGGATGGCGTTCATGCACGGGGCGCAGGACGGCCAAAAGTTCATGGGCGTATTCATGCTGGGGGTGTTCCTAGCGCGCGGACAGTCGGACGTACACGAGTTCGTCATCCCCATCTGGTTGATGCTGCTCTGCTCGGCAACCATGGCGCTCGGTACGTCCATCGGCGGCTACCGTATCATCAAATCGGTTGGCATGGATATGGTGAAGCTGAGCCCGTATCAAGGGTTCTCTGCCGATTTAGCGTCCGTGATTTGCCTAGTGCTGGCGTCGGTGCTGAAACTGCCAGTCAGCACCACCCACACCAAAACAACAGCCATTATCGGCGTGGGTGCAGCTAAACGGGTGCGCGCAGTGAACTGGGCAATCGTAAAAGACATGGTGTTGGCGTGGGTGCTGACGTTCCCCGGCTGTGGCGCGCTGGGGTTCGTTATGGCCTGGGCTTTCATGCGTATTTTCTAAAGCGAGATGAAACGAAAGAGCGAGTTTCAAGATGAAAATGACGAGATTAGCGTTGGTGCTGATGTTCCTTGGCTGTTACGCGCTGGGGTTCGTGACGGGTTGGGCTTTCATACGTATTTTTATTTTCTAAACGAGATGAAACGAAAGGGCGAGTTTCAAGATGGCAAAAAACGACAAGAAGAAGGTTGATTACTTCGAACTGCTGGTCGAGATGTCCGACTACGCCTGTGCAGCGGCGAAGCTGCTACGGGATAGTTTGCGGGACTACGAAAATCTGGACATGGAGCGGGCGCTCGTCAAGATGCACGCCATTGAGCACGGCAGTGACGAAAAAATATACGCGCTGCTGGAACATGTGGAGGCCGAGTTCATCACGCCGATTCAGCGCGAGGACATTCTGGCTATCGCCGGAGCGGTGGACGCAATCACCAATAAAACCGAGGACGCGCTGAACCGGATGTATGTCCACAACATCAGTGCGGTACGCCCCGACGTGCTGCCGTTCGTTGAGGTGGCGGAGGCCTGCACGGACGCGGTGAAAGCGCTGCTGAAAGAGCTGCATCACTTCAAGAAGCCGAAGCATATCCGGAAATCATGCGTGGAGATTAGCCGCCTAGAGGAGGAGGGCGACCTGCTCTACACCCGGGCACTGCGCGCCTTGTTTACGGAACCGGGCGCTGACCCGCTCGCCGTTATCGGCTGGACTAAGGTGTATGACTATCTGGAGGGCGTTTGCGACGCTTGTCAGGCCGTAGCTGACACCGTGCTGGACGTGGTTTTGAAGAATACGTAAAAAAGCATACGTAGCG
>JAITED010000183.1 GCA_031282235.1 Propionibacteriaceae bacterium
AGCGCTACATACACCAAAATGAGCACCGCCTGCGCTAAGTCGGTGGTGTAGTTGTCCACTGCCCCCCGTAATCGCAGCGATGCCAACGCCACCATAGTGAGACACACCCCGCCCATCAAGGCGGCCAACGGGTGCAGCAACCCCGACCCAGAGTAGCGCTGCCCCACCGCGTAGGTTCCCACAAAGAGACTCGGCGTGGCTAGCAGCAGCAGCGCACCTAGTGGTCTGGCAGATGGCGACATGGTGACAATCACCAACTCCCGCACTCCGAGCGTCAAAAACAGCGCCGCGAACGCCACAAAAGCCCAGTGCGACCAGATTAGGGTAGCGATGATTATCCCCAGCAACGCCAAACCCACCGCCGTAGAAACCAGAATGTTACGCCCGCCGAACTGGAAGCGTTGCATTAACGTAAGCGGGGGCGGAGGCGGGGGCGGCGAAGCTGATGCTGCCGACGGCGGGGGCACCGCCGCGTATTGTTGACTCACTTAGACCGCCATCAACTCGGATTCTTTGGTTTTCAGCAACGCGTCCACTTGGTCGATAGCTTTCTTGGTGGCATCGTCCAACTGCTTCTCAGCGCGTTTTGCCTCATCCTCACCGATCTCTTTGTCCTTCTCCAACTTCTTAACTTGGTCGTTGGAGTGCCGCCGAATGTTGCGTATCGCCACTTTGGCTTCCTCAGCTTTGGCGCGCGCCAGTTTGGTGAACTCCTTGCGGCGCTCCTCGGTGAGTTCCGGCAACACCACCCTGATGCTGTGCCCATCGTTGGAGGGAGCCACCCCCAAATCGGAATCCCGAATGGCTCGCTCCACCGCTGCGAGCGCGCTTTGGTCAAACGGCGTAATCAGCATGGTACGCGCCTCGGGGCTCTGGAACGTCACCAACTGCTGCAGCGGGGTGGGGGTGCCGTAGTACACCGCCAACAGTTTGGAAAACATGTCGGGATGCGCCCGCCCAGTGCGGATGGTCTGTAAATCCTGTTTAGCGTAGTCAATGGCACCTGCCATCTTCGACTCAGCATCTTTGATGATGTCGGCTAACATCTGCTCACCCTTTCTCGTAAACTCGGCGCTTATCTAACTAGGCTAGTTCTTTTTAGAACCTGCCGGGCTAATCGCCGCTCCTTTAAGCGTGGAGGACAGTACCTATTGTTTCACCAGCACAGGCTTTGGCGATATTACCTGGCACTTCCAAATTGAAAAATACCATCGGCAGCTTGAAATCGCGCGCTAAAGCCACCGCAGTGGCATCGGCCACCTTGAGGTTTTGGTCAAGAAACTCGCCATACGTCAACTCATCGTAGCGGCGCGCGTGCGGATTCTTTTCCGGGTCGGAGTCGTAAACCCCATCTACGCCGTTTTTGGCCATCAGTAATACGTCAGCTTTCATCTCTAGGGCGCGCTGGGCAGAAACCGTATCGGTGGAGAAATACGGCATCCCGGAACCAGCGCCGAAGATGACGATACGGCCCTTCTCCAGATGCCGGATGGCACGCAGCGGAATGTACGGCTCCGCGACCTGCCCCATGTTGATAGCGGTCTGCACCCGGGTGGGCACCCCAGCTTTTTCGCAAAAATCCTGCAGCGCTAGGGCGTTCATCACCGTACCCAACATGCCGATGTAGTCAGCGCGAGCGCGATCCATGCCCCCAGCTTGCAGTTCAGAACCCCGGAAGAAGTTTCCACCGCCGACCACGATGGCCACCTGCACGCCGGAGCGCGCCACATCTACCACTTGGGAGGCGATAGCTGACACCACTTGCGGGTCAACGCCCAACGCGCCGCCGCCAAAAGACTCCCCGGAGAGCTTCAACAGCACCCGCCGATAACCACTCATGTCTGCTCCCTTACGTGCATTTGCGTGCGTTTAGGCGTATAAATCCGCTAATAATCTTCTCATGTGGGCACAGCTATAGTCCGTATTGAAACGGCGCAAACCTTGAAAAGGTCACCTCTAAAGAGACGTATCGCTGAAGAAACGTATCGTATCTGCTGCGCAGCTGCTTAGGAGGCGGCGGCGAACCGCACGAAACGGGTGATTTTCACCCCGGCGGCGGCGGCCTGCTTGCCGACGCTCACTTTTTCGTCACTCAGGCTAGCCTGCTCCTCCAGCACCACGTCCTTGTAGAACGCGTTGATACGACCCTCCACGATTCGCGGAATCATCGCATCGGGCTTGCCCTCCTCGCGCGCGGTCTCGGCAGCGATACGGCGCTCTTTTTCGAGCACCGCCTCGGGGATTTCGTCGCGGGTCACGTACAGCGGGGACATGGAGGCAATCTGCAGCGCTACTGAGTGCACGAAGTCAGCATCGTGACCCTCGTACTCCACCAACACCCCCACCTGCGGCGGGAGATCCTTGGAGCGGTGGTGCAGATACGCCTCGGTCGCGCCGGAGAACCAAGCCACCTCGGCCAGTTCAATCTTTTCGCCAATCTTGGCGACCAGCGCGGCGATGGTGTCATCGACGGTGTTATCGCCATCCAACACAATCGCGTTGGCGGCGAGTGTACCCTCGGCGTGCGCTTGGTCTACCGCTTGCGCGATACGGTCTGCCAGCGCCACGAACTCTGCGTTCTTGGCGACGAAATCCGTTTCGGCGGCCAGCTTAATCAACGCATGGCCGTGAGTAGCCACGATGCCGTTTTTGGCTTCGCGGTCATTGCGCTTGGCAGCCTTGGCGGCGCCGGTGACGCGCAAAATCTCGATGGCGCGCTCCACATCGCCAGTGGCTTCTTCGAGCGCCTTCTTGGCGTCCATCATGCCGACGCCGGTCTTATCGCGCAGCGCTTTTACATCTGCCGCAGTGATTGTCATGGTGTTGTCCTTACTTAAACGGTTGGAATTGGAAGTCTTGAATAGCTCAGGCGGCGGGGGTTGCGGTTTCCGGTTCCGGGGTTTCCGGGGTTTCCGGTTCCGGCGCGGCTTCTGGCTCTGGTTCGGGTTCCGGCGTAACCTCCGGCTCCGGTTCGGGTTCAGGTTCCGGTTCCGGCGTAACCTCCGGCGCGGGTTCCGGTTCCGGTGCGCTCACGGTTTCGCTCACGGTTTCCTCCGGCTCAGCGGGGGTCGTTGCGGCGGGGACTACGGGGTCTGCTACCGCCAGCAGTTCTTTCTCCCACTCGGCCAACGGTTCCACTTCTTCCACCGGGCCAGCGGTACGAGCCACCAGCCCTTCGGCCACTGCGTCGGCGATGACCTTGGTGAGCAGAGCTACGGAGCGTATGGCATCATCGTTGCCGGGGATGGGGTAATCCACATCGTCCGGGTCGCAGTTGGTGTCCAAAATGGCAATCACCGGGATGCCCAGCTTCTTAGCCTCATCAATGGCCAAATGCTCCTTGATGGTGTCCACCACCCAGATAGCGGCTGGCACCCGGGGCATGTCCTTGATGCCGCCGAGCGACGCGGACAGCTTGTCTTTCTCGCGGCGCAGCCCCAACAGCTCTTTCTTAGTGAGCCCGCCGGGCTTTACCGTCTCTAAATCGGTGGACTCCAACTCCTTCAACCGCTGGGTACGCTTGTTGATGGTGGGGAAGTTGGTGAGCATACCACCTAGCCAACGCTGGTTTACGTATGGCATGTTGACGCGGGTGGCCTGTTCAGCGATAGCGGATTGCGCCTGTTTCTTGGTGCCGACGAACAGCACTTGGCCGCCCTTGGACACGACGTCTTTTACAAACGCAAACGCCTGGTCGATGTAACCGAGTGACTTGCGCAGGTCGATGATGTAGATGCCGTTGCGCTCGTTGAAGATGAAACGCTTCATCTTCGGGTTCCAGCGCCGGGTCTGATGACCGAAATGTACGCCGCTTTCGAGCAGTTGACGGGCGGTAACCTCTGCCATGAGGTGTCCTTTCTGTGGCGCATCGCCTTTGCTGAATACGCCGGTTTCACGTAACGCTGTGGAGTTTACGTATCACAGCACTACTCGGTTGTCAGTCACTGGATTTCCGTGACCCCTGGCACGCCCGGAGCCTCCGCCCCCGTGAGGGACCTCGGAGCCACCGGCACTGGACAGTGCTAAACGTGCGCGATGTCGGCTACTGCTAGCCGCAATGGGCAATTCTACTGTCCGCAGCGGACGCGCTCCAAACCCAAAGTTATCCACAGGCGCTAAATACGGCAAAAGTTATCCACAATTGCAAAACTCGTTGGCCGGTTTGGGTGTTTGCGCCGTAGAGAGTGGGTATGAAAAGTGTAAAAACAAAACCCAAACCGGTGACCCGCACTGCAACACTGTGGTGTGTATCGCTGGTAATCGCAACGCTAGTCTCCCTTGCGGGAGGCATGAGCCCCACTGCGCAAGCCGACAGTGGGCGGCAGTGGCCAGTAACTGGCTCCGTGATTCGCCGGTTCCAGAAGCCCGCCGAGGATTGGTTACCCGGTCATCGCGGTATCGACATCGCCGCCCCCGCTGGCACCACCGTGGTAGCTGCCGCCGCTGGTGTCGTCACTTGGGCAGGGGTGATAGCCGGGGTGCCCTCCATCTCCATCACCCACTCAGACGGCCTGAAAACCACCTACCAACCGGTGATAGCCGAAGTGTCTATCGGGCAGCAGGTCACCACCGGTGCGGTAATCGGCATCCTGCAAGCCGGTCACGCCACAACCGACTGCCTCCACTTCGGGTTGCTGCGCGGCACCACTTACCTAGACCCGCTGCTTTGGTTGGTCGCTGCCACCCCAGGCCCGATACGCCTGCTACCAACAGATACACACATACCCCTAATCAGCAAACGTTTGCTGCAGTATCTAGCTGATGCAGCATTTAGTGCGGAGTAGAAATAAGGTGTGGCGCAAGGATAACCAGTGTTCTGGGTTTAAGGTACGAGCGGGGGCTTGGCTCCCATGCCCGCAGCGGTCCCCTTTAGGGGAGCGCCGGGATTTGGGAGTCACAGAGTAAAGGGGCGTGCGAGAATCATTCGCACGCACCGGAGCGTCCCCCGCGACACCTTAAACCCAGAACACCCACCACAAAACCAGCGCTACAACCAGAAACGAATCACGCTCGGGGGTGAGCTTGTTGGAATGCGGCGCGTAAGCGTTCGTTCGTTACGTGGGTGTATATCTGGGTGGTGGCTAGGGAGGAGTGACCCAGTATCTCCTGCACGCTGCGTAAATCTGCGCCGCCCTCCAGCAGGTGCGTGGCCATCGCGTGCCGGAGTCCGTGCGGGCCGATATCGGGAGCCTCGGGCACCGCCCGCATCGCTTGATGCACCACCCGGCGCACCACCCGAGAGTCGATACGGTTACCGCGCTCCCCGAGGAATAGCGCGGTTGTGGCACTGTTCGAGTTCGTATCTAAAGGATTAGCGCGTTGGAGTCTCTTGTTCGCCCACTGGGGGCGCACTTCTAGCCAGTGTGCTATCGCATCCAACGCTGGCACCCCCAACGGTACGGTGCGCTGTTTGTCACCTTTGCCCAACACCCGTACCGTGCGGCGCTCAAAGTCGATGTCGGTGGTGTTCAGACCGGCCAACTCGGACACCCGGATGCCGGAACCGTACAAGGTTTCCAGTATGGCCACGTCACGGATTCCGCTCACCCCACCGGTATCGGCGGCGTAGGCGATGGCACTCTGCAGCATGTCATCTGCTTCCGAAAGCGTCAAAGTGACGGGTAAACGTTTCGGCACTTTGGGTGAGCGCAGCGCGGCTGCGGGGTCGGTATCCAGCGTCCCCCGCAGCAGCGCCCAGCGGAAGAACACCCGGATGGTTGCAGTGTGGCGCTGCAAAGTGGCGGCTGAAACCCCGGCGCGGTGGGAGGCAGCTAACCAACTCCGCAGATCAGCGGTGCCTACGTTGTCCAGCGTGCTAATCCCCTCGCCGCTTAAGTAGTCGAACAGGCTGGTCAAATCGCCCAGATAGGCTTGCACCGTATGGGTCGAATCCAGTCGCTCCAACCGCAGATGGTCATCAAAAGCGGCAAAAACCTGCAACAACGCTTCCGACCAACGCTGGTCTCCCGGTGTTGCTGTCATGCCCGCTCCTTGCTCAGCTCAAGGTTACAACTTGGAGTGTACCGGTGGCGTTCGTATAACCGGTACGGCACTACGCACTAGAATCAGTTAGCCACCTGATGAGGAGTAGAGGATTAACTGATGCCGACTGTGCGCGACTGGAACGCGATGGGGAATGTACGCCGTATCACCACATGGGATGAACCCGTGATGCACACCGAAACTCAGCCAGTACGCGAGTTTGGGGATGAGTTGCGGCAACTCGTAGCCGATATGTTCGCCACTATGGCTGCCGCTGACGGTGTAGGGCTGGCGGCTCCTCAGGTGGGGGTGGATTTGGCGCTTTTCGTATACCACTGCCCCGATGAGGACGACCGCTTCCAGCATGGGGTGGTTTGCAACCCGGTGGTGGAGTTGCCAGAGGGAGACGAGCGCAACTTTGATGCCAGTCAGGAAGGTTGTCTCTCTTGGCCGGGAGCGTATCAGCTTTTATCCCGCCCTGACTATGCAATATGCAGCGGGCAGGACGAAAATGGCGCGCCGGTAGTGGTGCGCGGCACCGGGTTGCTGGCACGCTGCCTGCAACACGAAACCGACCATCTGCACGGCACCGTGTTCGGGGATCGGCTCTCGGCGCGCTCCCGCCGCAAGCTCAACGCGGAACGCGAATCTAAACGCCACCTCTACCCCGCCGACTGGCCGATACACCCCAAAGGTCGGGAAACGGGCGACAACGGCACCGGGACGGATAACTGATGAGCGCAGACACCGCCGAAAAAGCTTGGTGGCGCAAACTGCGCCCGGACACATTTTTGATGCTGGTTATGGCAACTGGGGTGTTGGCTACGCTGTTCCCAGTCACCGGGGTGGGTGTCAGCATCATCTCTTGGACCCAAAAAGTGGCGGTCGCGGTGCTGTTCTTCCTATACGGGGTGCGTATTGACCGCGAGAGCGCCATCGCCGGGTTGAAGCATTGGCGGCTACACATCCTGATTTTGGGGTTTACGTATCTGGTGTTCCCGCTGGTGTCGCTAGGCATGGTGGTGTTCAAGGGGCACATTGACCCCGACCTGTATCGCGGGTTGCTGTGGGTGGCGATTGTGCCCGGTACGGTGCAGTCAGCTATCAACTTCACAGCTATCGCTAAAGGAAACGTGGCGGGAGCCGTAGTCAGTTCGTCAATCTCTAACCTGCTGGGCGTATTTTTTACGCCGCTGTTGGCGATGGCGTTGATGAGCACCACCGGTTTACACATCTCTGCCACCTCCATCATCGACATCGCCGCGCAAGTGTTAGCGCCGTTCATTCTGGGGCAACTGCTGCGCCCTTGGTGCGCGGATTTCGTCATCCGACACAAAAAGTTGAAGTATTTTGACCAACTCACCATCTGTCTGATGGTCTATATCGCGTTCTCGGCCGGGGTGCGTGAGGGCATTTGGACGCGCACCTCGGTTCCGGCGGTGCTGTTGCTGGTGGGCATCTGCATCGCGTTGCTATCTGGCATGTACGCCCTGACTTGGTTTGTCTCTGGAAAACTCGGGTTCAACCGCCCAGACCAAATCGCCATCCAGTTCTGCGGCACCAAAAAGTCACTCACCACCGGAGTGCCGATGGCCTCTGTGCTGTTCCCCGCCGCCTCGGTCGGGTTCATCGTGCTACCGCTGATGATTTACCACCAGTTGCAGATTACGGCCTCATCCATCCTTGCCAGCCGCTACGCTGCGAAACCCGACAGCTGGTTCAGCGCCGCTGATACAACCACTGAAACCACTGAAACCGCTGACGCTACTGCCACCACTGACACCACTACCACGCAAAAGCCGTAGC
>JAITED010000199.1 GCA_031282235.1 Propionibacteriaceae bacterium
AACTGTTCCGGATTAATCTCTAAAGCCGCCAACGCAGCCCTATCAGTATCCATCCGCAACACCGTCTTAGCCATCCGCGCCGCGCTTACCGTCTTACCAACCGCTTTAGCCCCCTCAACCAACACCGCACCCATAGCCCCCATCCGCGCAGCCAACTCCCCCTCAACCACCCGAACTCGATAATCAGTCATACTCAAAGTCTACAATCCGTCAATGCCGAAATCTAAAATCCGTCAACGCTGAAATCTAAGATTCGTCAACGCTGAAATCGAAGATTCGTCAATGCTGAAATCTAAGATTCGTCATTTTTCCTAGTGAGTGGCGAAAGTAGGGATACGAACCCCGCTACAGCAGGGAGTCGATACCTAGGGTCAATCCGGGGAGGGTTTGGATTTGGCGGACGGCTAGCAGGATGCCGGGCAGGTAGGAGGAGCGGTCGAAAGAATCGTCGCGGATGGTGAGGAGTTCTCCGGGGTTGCCGAGCAACACCTCTTGGTGGGCGAAAAGACCGGATAGGCGTATTGAATGAACTTGGGTGTCGGCGACGCTGGCACCGCGGGCACCGGCTAGCTGGGTAGCGGTGGCATCCGGCATGGGGGCGCACTCGGCGGCGGCCCGGGCGGCGGAAATCGCTTTGGCGGTGGTGATGGCGGTGCCCGAGGGCGCATCCAGTTTGGCGGGGTGGTGCAGTTCCACTATCTCCACCGACTCGAAGTAAGGCGCAGCAAGGGCGGCGAAACGTATCATCAATACGGCTGCCACTGAGAAGTTTGAGGCTATCAATACGTGCGCCCCCGGCGTGGCGGAAACCCAGCTCCGTACCTGCTCATAGCGTTGTTCGTCGAACCCGGTGGTGCCCACCACGCACGCGATACCAGACGCGATACACCACTCGATGTGCTCCATCACGACGGCGGGCACCGTGAAATCTATCGCCACATCTGCCCCCAGCGCCGCCTCGATGGGGTCGCCAGCATCAATGGCCGCATGCAGTTCCAAATCGGGAGCCGCCTGAACAGCTGCCACTATCCGCGCCCCCATCCGACCTTTAGCTCCGAACACCGCTACTTTTAACATGGTGTGATTCTAGCCTGAGAGCTGCTATTTAATAGCGGAGTTGTTACCCCTACCCCAACACTAGGTCGTAGTAATCCTGGTGGTGGTCTATCCAACCTTTGACGAACGGGCACAGCGGCAGCACTTTGCGGTTGGCAGCTTCGCGTACATCATCCAGCGCGAAACGCACCACCGCTGAAGCAATCCCCTTGCCCTCAAACTTAGGCTCAGTTTCAGTGTGAGTGAAAACAATCAGCTCTGGGGTGAGCTGATACTCCGCGAAACCGCCCAACTCGTCGCCTACCCAGCCCTCATAACGGGATTTATCCGGGTTGTGTACGGTGCGTATCACAGGCTCTGCGGCGTGAGTTACGTGTTCCTCAACCCGCAGCGCCCCGGACGGGCAGCGCCCGATGACCTCTCGTACCTTGTTGGCGGCCTCCGGGGTCGTCACCTCCGACAGGTTAATCCAAGGCCGGGCTTTTGTGTTGAACACTTCGTGCATTCCGCGCACACATTCGGCAGCGTGAGTGCAAACATCCAAGTCAAACGACACATCAACCTGGGAACCGTAATACATTTTTCTTGCCATAACTTAAGGCTCCTTTACGTCTCATACTCGATTCTTTGAACGAGGTTTTTAGACACCTATAAGTTTGGCACAAACCGGCGGGCGTGGTGGCCGTATCGCCACATTCGCGCGAGCGGTTTACGTATTTACGCCAGTTGTTTACGTATTTACGTCAGCGGGTCGGCGCGCCAGATGCGTGCCAGATAATCCCGAATGGAGCGGTCAGACGAGAAATACCCCGCACGCGCCACGTTCAGCACCGCGCGGCGCACCCAATCGTCTTGGTCGGCATACGCCACCTCCACCCGCGCCTGCGCATCCATATACGTGCGGAAATCCGCGAACGCCATGAACCGATCCTCATGCAACAGGTTGTTGACAAGCGCCTGCGCCGGTTCAAGGTCGTCACCGGAGAACACCCCGGAGGCAATCATATCTACAGCGGCTTTCAAGTCGGGGTCGGATTCGTAGTAGTCCCGGGGGTGGTAGCCCTGCGCCTCCAGCGCCGTAACCTCCGGTTCGGTCATGCCGAACAGGAAGAAGTTTTCCTCGCCCACTTGGTCGCGTATCTCCACATTGGCACCGTCCAAAGTGCCGATGGTGAGCGCCCCCGACAGCGCAAACTTCATGTTTCCGGTGCCAGAGGCTTCCTTGCCCGCCAAACTAATCTGCTCGGAGAGGTCGGCGGCGGGAATCACCCGTTCGGCTAGCGTCACGTTGTAGTTGGGCGGGAAGAACACTTTCAAGCGTCCCTCTAGGGCGGGGTCGGCGTTGATGGTAGCCGCCACCTGATTCAACAGGTGGATAGTCTGCTTAGCAATACGATAACCCGGCGCGGCCTTGGCTCCGAAGATGAAGTTGCGCGGGGTAACATCTTCCAAACTCAGCTTGCCGCTCTTGATACGCTCGTAGAGACTCACGATGTGTAACAGCTTGAGGCTCTGGCGTTTATACTCATGCAGCCGCTTCACCATCACGTCCAGCATGTTGTCCAGCGGCAGTTCGATGCCGTCACGCGCCTTGAGGCGAGCCGCAAGATGCCGCTTGTTGCGCCGTTTGACAGCGGCAAACCGCTCCCGGAACTCCGCGTCCTCCGCGAACTGTTCCAACTCGGTGAGCCGCTCTAGGTCGGTGAGCCACCCCACGCCCAGCGCGTCCGTAATCAAATCTGCCAGCCTGGGGTTTGCCAATCGTACAAAACGCCTCGGGGTGACACCGTTGGTTACGTTGGTGAACTTATCGGGCCAAAGCGTAGAGAAATCACTAAATACCTGGTCACGCAGCAGTTGCGAATGCAGCCCGGCAACGCCGTTCACTTTGATGCCCGCCACAGTGGCCAGATACGCCATCCGCACCGCAGGCGCAGACCCGGCGGTGATAATCGACATCGCGGCGACTTTGGTTTCATCGCCGGGATAGGTGGCGCGTATCTCGGCTAAAAACTCCGCGTTGATACGGTCGATGATTTCGTAGTGGCGCGGCAGCAGCCTAGCGAACAACTCCGCAGGCCACACCTCCAACGCCTCCGGCAGCAGGGTGTGACAGGTGTAGGCGAAACACTGCCGCGTGGTGTTCCAAGCGTCGTCCCACTCCCAGCCCTGCTCGTCAACCAAAATCCGCATCAACTCCGGGATGGCGACCACCGGGTGCGTATCGTTCATCTGGAAGATGACGCGCTCCGGCAACTGGTGCAGGTCGCAGCCTTCCTCCAACATGTTTACGATGAAATCCCGGATGGAACAGGCTACGAAAAAATACTGCTGCTGTAGCCGTAGTTCTTTGCCCTGCGGCGTGGAATCCTCCGGATATAGCACTTTGGTGATGTTCTCTGCGAACGTCTGGGCGCGCACCGCCTCCACGTAATCGCCTGCGTTGAACTGCGCCAAATCAAAAGCGCGTTTGGCGCGAGCGCGCCACAGCCGCAGCGTGTTTACGCGGCCGTTCTGATAGCCCGGCACCATATAGTTGCAAGGCTCCCCCAGCACACTCCAGCCGGGAACCCAGCGGGTGCGCTGCTTGCCATCGGGGGCGGTGTACTGCTCGGTGTGGCCAGCAAAGTTGACCTCCACCGCCGCCTCGGGGTGCGGGAACTCCCACGGCGCGCCCAACTCCAGCCAGTTGTCGGGCTGTTCCACCTGACGACCATCTACGAACGTCTGCCGGAAGATGCCGTATTCGTAGCGGATGCCGTATCCGATGCTGGGGATGCCGATGGTGGCCAGCGAGTCGATAAAACAGGCCGCCAGCCGCCCTAAACCGCCGTTGCCCAGCCCCGGTTCCACCTCTTGCGCGCGTAGCGTCTCGTAATCAAGACCGCAAGCCTCCATCGCCTGCCGCGCAATATCTTCTAAACCCGTAGCCAACAAGGCATTGCCCAGTTGCCGCCCCAACAGATACTCCGCAGAAAGATACGCCACCGTCTTAGCTTTGGACTCGCGCACCTTTTTTGTGGTCTCCAACCAGCGCGCCATCAGATAATTACGCACCGTGGAGGCTAAAGCGATGTACTGGTCGTTGACGGAACTACGCGCCAAAGTCACCCCCACAGCGGAGTGCAGTTCGTGCAAAAACTCGCGCACAAACCCATCCAGCGAATGCGCCGGTGCCGTCACCGGAGCCAGCGCCACCGGATGCGTGGGTCGAAAAGTGGGCCCCAAGCGCCGCGCGGTAGATGCTGATTCATCAGCCTGAGTCGGAGTTTCGTTACCAGATGCTAGGTGTTCGTATTCGCTCACCGGTCTATGCTACGCGGTACAGGAGCTTTGTGCTGATTTCCCGCGGGCTCAGATAAACCCACCCCCCATGACCCTCCTCCGACAACGCCACATACGCCGCCCCCACAGTTCAAGAATGTATTGGCCCCCTAAGGTGACGCACACCCCATCACCTGCACGACCTCACAACTCTTGCCGTATTATCAGCCGCTCTAGCACATCCAGATAACGCACTGCAGCACCCCTCACCCGAGAAATTATTATACTTGCCACATTCAACTTTATATGCATTATGACAAGGAGTTTTACCGCCATTAGGCAGTTTAGAGAGATTCCATTAGGCAGTTTAGAG
>JAITED010000034.1 GCA_031282235.1 Propionibacteriaceae bacterium
GCTGCATACGAACGGGCGTTGCCAGCGGTAGACCAGTTCATCAACCCCGAAAATGGGCAACTCTACGTCGCCATCGGAGCCGCGTATCTGGCCGAAGGCCCAGCCCTCTCGCTAGCCCACATCGCCGCCAGTTTGGAATCCGCAAAAGGCAAAATGGAGGTCACTAAATCGCTGCGGCCACTGTTTGCCGATACGAAAGAGCGGGCGGCGTTCGATGCTCGCCACTCAAAAGCCAGCGTGAGCCACGGCGACATAAGCACCGCCACCGGGGCGCTGTTCGTTGGCATCGACGCAGGCTCCACCACAATAAAATCCGTAGTCATCGACGATTCGGCGCGTATTTTGTTCTCTAGTTACGGCTCAAATGAAGGTGACCCCGTAGCTGCCGCTATCGGCATCAGCCGCCAAATACGTGCGGCGCTGCCCGATACGGCGTACCTCGCGCGGGTCTGCGTCACCGGTTACGGTGAAACGTTGGTAAAAGCCGCCACTCACGCCGACGAAGGCGAGATTGAGACCATGGCGCACTACCGCGCCGCCCGTTTCCTCGCCCCAGATGTCACTTCGGTGGTTGACATCGGCGGCCAAGACATGAAGTTTCTGCGGATTCGCGGCGGGGCCGTCGATTCCATCGCGGTGAATGAAGCCTGCTCGTCCGGTTGTGGCAGTTTCCTGCAAACGTTTGCCGCCACCATGAACACCGACATCGCCAGTTTCGCCGCCGCCGGGTTGGAGTCTGCCCGCCCCGTCGATTTGGGTTCCCGCTGCACCGTATTTATGAACTCCTCCGTCAAACAAGCGCAGAAAGAGGGCGCCAGCCTTGCCGACATCTCCGCCGGGCTTTCGTATTCTGTGGTACGAAATGCGCTTTACAAGGTGATTAAGCTGCGTGACGCGGGCGAACTGGGCAGCAAAGTGGTAGCCCAAGGCGGCACATTCTTAAACGACGCGGTGTTACGCGCCTTCGAACTGCTGACCGGGGTAGAGGTGATACGCCCCAACATCGCCGGCCTAATGGGGGCTTTCGGAGCCGCCCTCACCGCACAGACGCACTGGAAAGATACGGCTTCCAGCGCAGTTTCCCCGTTCCAAACCCGAGACCTCGATGCGTTCAGCGCCACTTCCGAACAGCGCAGTTGCAAACTGTGCTCCAACCACTGCAAGTTGACCATCACCACCTTTGATGATGGGGGGCGCAACGTGTCCGGCAACCGCTGTGAGCGCGGCGCATCGCTGGAGAAACGCACCGCGCGCTCCAGCATCCCGAATCTATACGACTACAAGTTTCGCCGTATCTTCGGCTACCGCCGCTTAGAACCGAAGCACGCCCCCCGGGGTCTCATCGGCGTTCCGCGCGCTCTGGGCATGTTTGAGAACTACCCGCTGTGGCACACCGTACTCACCAAGTTGGGATTCTCAGTGGTGCTTTCCGGGCGCAGTTCCCACGAGCTTTTTACTACCGGCATCGAATCAATCCCCGCTGAGAACGTCTGTTATCCGGCGAAGTTGGCGCACGGCCACATCGAATGGCTGCTTGACCACGACATAAACACCATCTTTTTCCCCTGCGTGAACTACGAGCGCCAACAGTTCGACGATGCCGACAACTGCTACAACTGCCCCATCGTCGCGTATTACCCGCAGGTGGTGGAGAAGAACATCGACCGGCTGCGTGCCCCCGGCGTGCGCTACCTCGACCCATTTGTGAGTCTCAACAACCCCGCCAACCTCGCCAAACGTCTCACTGAGATATTCCGCTACTGCGATGTCACACTCGCTGAGGCAACAGCCGCCGTCAAAGCCGGATACGACGAGTTGAAGCGCGTCGCCGCCGACATCAAAGCCGAGGGCGACCGCGCGTTGCAGTACGCCCGCGAGCACAAGCTGCGCGCCATTGTGCTGGCAGGCCGCCCGTATCACATCGACCCCGAAATCAACCACGGCATCCCCGAAGCCATCGTGAAACTGGGCATGGCGGTGCTCTCCGAGGACGCGCTCACCAGCGGGATGCGCACCACCCACCTAGAGCGCCCCATTCAAGTCATGGACCAATGGACATACCACTCCCGACTCTACGAAGCTGCCGCCCAAGTGCGCGCCATGCCGGATGCAAATCTGGTGCAGTTAAACTCTTTCGGTTGCGGCCTAGATGCCATCACCACCGACCAAGTACAAGAAATCCTAGAATCCGCTAGCGACGTTTTCACCCTCATAAAAATCGACGAAGTGAGCAACCTAGGAGCCGCCGTAATCCGTCTGCGCTCCCTCCAAGCCGCGCTCGCAGACCGCGAAGGTGGTGGGGATAGCTGTTATGGCGGGTCAAGTAACCCCAAACTCAACTCTGAACACCGTACATCCCCCAACCCGTCATGCTGCGCGCAGTCGCAGCATCCAGGAACCCACACCGAAGAATTCATGACACCATCCTCAGCCCCGACACCGGAATCAACCCAACCCGGTATGCCCACGGTGCCAGAGCCAAAGAAAGTGGTTAAGACCACCCAATCCAAGCTCCTGGATTCTGCGACTCCACTCCGTTCCGCGCAGAATGACGGGTCAAGTAACCCCAAACCCCCAGAGACCCCGCTAGTCCCAGCTCCCCCGCGTATTCCATTTCTAGCTGAGCACCGAGCAACGCACACCATTTTCGCCCCCCAGATGGCACCCATTCATTTTCGGATGTTGGGACCGATTTTTAAGCGTTCAGGCTACAACGTCGTCGTTTTGGAAAAAGCGAGTACCGCTGACGTGGAGTGCGGACTGAAGTTCGTGAACAACGACGCTTGTTTCCCGGCGGTGATGGTGATTGGGCAGTTGGTGAACGCATTTATTTCGGGCACCGCTGACCCCGAAAA
>JAITED010000046.1 GCA_031282235.1 Propionibacteriaceae bacterium
GCTCTCCAACGAGGAAGTCATCGCCGAACTGCTGCAGCTAGCACGTGATATGGCATCCGCCCACACTGAGGGTAATGCGTTGGGCTTGAACGACGAGGAACTGGCGTTCTACGACGCGCTGACCCGTCCCGAAGCCGTGAAAGATGTTTACCAAAACGAAGAACTAGTAGCGTTGACCCGCGAACTCACCGACATGTTACGCAAAAACCGCACTATAGACTGGCAACAAAAAGAAACCGCCCGCGCCCATATGCGCCGCATGGTCAGAAGACTATTAGCAAAATACGACTACCCGCCAGCGGGTCAAGAAGATGCAGTCGCTATCGTAATAGAACAATGCGAACTATGGACAGACAACTAGTGTTCAGATGAGTGTCGTACTGCAGGGGCTTTTAACCCAAATATCAAGCTGAAATAAATGAACATACGCGTTGCCGTAGACATACCAAGGTCAACGTCAACAAAAGAGGAGAGTGATGACCCGAGTACGGGTAGGCGAAGTTCGTAGAGTATAACGCCATTCAACTATTTTGATTTTTGGACTGTAACCTGACTTGGGTCATGTTTTTGGTGTTTTTGGGGTGGTGTGGGTTTGTCTAGGTGTTTTGTTGCGGTGGGGTGTGTTGTTTTGCGCACCCACAATGGATGAAGCGGCGATCAAGAAGTTGCTAGGGGTAAGAAGCCGTACTATCTGGGGCGGATACAATAACGAGATTTCAAGAACTTGATGGCGCGAAAACACTGGTAGACAAAGGTGGGGGTTATCCGGCGGGGCGCAGCAGCGGGAAAAGGATGGTTTCGCGGATACCAGCGTTGGTGAACAGCATCACTAGGCGGTCCACGCCTAGACCCATGCCCCCTAGCGGAGGGCAACCCTGTTCCAGCGCGGCTAGGAAATCTTCATCTAGCTGCATCGCTTCGGGGTCTCCGGCGGCGGCTTGCAGGGATTGCGATACGAGAATCTCGCGTTGAATCACGGGGTCGATTAGTTCGGTGTAGCCGGTGCCGCGCTCCATGCCGCCGATGATTAAATCCCAGGCTTCAATCAGACCGGGGTGTTCGCGGTGCCTGCGAGCCAGCGGTTGGATGATGGCCGGGTAGTCGCAGACATACGTCGGCTGGATGAGCGTAGGCTCCACCAAATCATCGAACAAGCCTTTAGCGAGCCGGTCAGCACCCCACTTCGGGTCATACGTCAAATCGCGTTCGGCAGCGGCAGCGGCCAGCACTGCGTATGGAGTATCGCCGTCCACCTCAAAGCCGAGAGCTTCTGACAAGCCCTGATACATCGGCAGCCAGCGCCACTCGCCGTCCAAATCAATAACCTGCCCGTCCGGGCGCACAATTTGGCGTGACCCGGCCACGTCTGCGGCATCAAGAATCAACTCTTTGGTGAACTGGGCGATAGTGAACTGGCTACCCCAACTTTGATACGCCTCCAGCATGGTGAACTCGGGGCTGTGCGACGAGTCAACGCCCTCATTGCGGAACACCCGCCCCAGTTCGTATACCCTGTCCGCGCCGCCGCTCATCACTCTTTTCAGATGCAGTTCCAGCGCGATACGTAAACTCATCGGCAAATCGAAAGCGTTCAGGTGGGTTTGGAACGGGCGCGCTGCCGCGCCGCCGTGGATGGTCTGCAACACCGGGGTCTCCACCTCGATGAAACCCCAACGCTCACACGTGCTTCGGATGGACGCAGTGATGGCGGCGCGGAGCCGCACCATCGTTTGTGCTTCGGGGCGCACGATGAGGTCACTGTGGCGCAACCGCACCCGTGATTCCTCCGACAAATCCTTGTGCAGCACCGGCAGTGGCCGTAGCGCTTTAGATGCCATACGCCAAGTTGTAGCCAAAACCGACAGTTCGCCGCGCTTCGACGCGATGACGCGCCCCTGCACCCACACGAAATCGCCCAAATCGACGTCGGTTTTCCAAGCCTCCAGCGCCTCCTCGCCCACTTCGGCCAGACTCAACATCACTTGCAGCCGAGCGCTGTTTTCATTCAGTGTGAAACCGTCCTGCAAGGTGGCGAAACACAGTTTCCCGGTGTTGCGCGCGAATACCACCCGCCCGCCGACAGCCACTTGGTCTTGAGTTTCCTCACCGATTCCCAGATAGCCCCATTCGGCTCTGACTTCGCTTAACGTATGGGTACGGCTCAAATCTGCCGGGTACGGCTGCTCGCCAGCCTCCAGTAACCGCTGTCGCTTCTCGCGGCGTAACCGTAGCTGTTCCGGGATGTCCTCATCCCCCCGCGCCGCCTGAAGCGCATCGTCGCTCAAAACACACCCCTACTTCCAAGCGGTCGAAACGACAAAACCGGCCAAAATGAAACCGAGCGCCACCAAAATGTTGCTGTTCCCCAGACTGGACATAATCGGGATGCTGTTGCCAGCGATGTAATACAACACCAGCCAAACCACGCCAATCAGAAATAGCGGCACGAACACCCACGGCACCCAGTCGCGCGCCCCGGACAGCCGAATCTTCTGTTCGGCGTTCTCGCCCCGGCGCTCAGACAAAGCGCGCGCCCGCCGATTAGCCAACTTCTCGGCCGCCTTCTGGCGCCCTTTCGATTCGGGCATGTCAACTCCTTTTCCGCTGCAGCGTACTCATGCGACGTATTTATACGTATCTTCACGCCGCAAAAAGACCAACATCCGAAGCCTACCCGATTTGCGGCAGCAGCGCGTACTGCGCGTCACGTATCCCCCTCTGTTTCGCCGGAACTAGCCAAAAGCCAACTAGGAATCAGCCGAGTTAGGGATAGGGTTGAAGTTGTTGCCAAATGCTAACCGCGCAACAACCTAGGAGGAATGGCCGAATGCTGCGTCAACTACCGGTGCTGCTCATCGTCAGCGGAGTTTTAGTGTGGTTCGTGATTTGGCGGGTGGCGTTCGCCACCAAACTCAGCCGCCGCGCGCAGACGCTGACCACGCTGGGGGCACTGTTGGTTATCGCATACGGCGTGAGCTCCCTGCCGATAGGTTGGTTGATTACGCCGGAAGATATAGCCACGCTGCGCCCGGTCATCACTGGCGGTTTCCTCACTTTAGCCGCGCTGCTTTACGTATTTCTAGGGCTGATGGGAGTGATGTTCATCTCAGTGGTGTGGCGGATGGTCGCCGACACCGACTCAGACGACGCTTCCGCGCCCCGCGTCCGGTTCATACGTAAAGCAACCGTGGCGGTGGTGGTTATCGCTATCGGCATCACCGGTTGGGGATACATGCGCGCCAAAACCCCCGAGCTGACCCACGTCGATTACGTAAACGCGCAGGTGCCCACCGGGTTCAACGGGTTCACTATCGCTTTAGTTACCGACCTGCACATCGGCCCCTCCCGTGACGGGGCTTGGCTTAAAGGCGTAGTGGAGCAGGTGAATGCGGCGAAACCAGACCTCATCGTCATCGCTGGCGATTTGGTGGACGGCACCCCAGAGTCCATCGGTGACGACCTGCTGCCCCTCGGAGATTTTTATGCTCCCTACGGGGTGTATGTCACCACCGGCAACCACGAGTTTTACTCCGGAGCCGACGCTTGGGTGAAGTTTTGGAAGGCGCACAACATCAAAGTGCTGGACAACGAAGCGACGGTCATCAAACGCGCCGGAGCGAGCTTTGATTTGGTGGGCATCAACGACCGCACCGGCGGCACCCCATACGAACCCGACCTAACCAAAGCCGTAGACTCGCTCAGCGATTTGGGCGTAAACCCCAATGATACGAAACGTTTCCGCGTGCTAGCGGCGCATCAACCCTCACAAGCGCTAGAGGGCGACGGCCTGCCCGCCCGCCTCGGCATCGACTTGCAACTCTCCGGCCACACCCACGGCGGCCAGATGTGGCCCGTACACGCCCTCGTCTACCTGCAACAACCCGTACTTGACGGTGTACACGACATCGCCGGAGTAACCGTAGTCACCTCCCGCGGCGCCGGCACCTGGGGCCCTCCCGTGCGAGTCCTAGCCGACCCCGAAATCGTCATGGTAACCCTCCACCACTCCAGCTAACACGTTCACCCCCCTGCACAAAACAGATTGTATGGTTGCAAGTTGGGTTGCATGTTGATTGCATGGTTGCATGATGGGTTGTATGACAAGTACGGAGTACCCGTCGCAGCCTGCGCTATCCCCCCACTAGAAAGTTCACGTAAACCATGCTTCGTAAAAACTCAAGGTTTGGAGCGCGGTTCGTATATCCGCGGCCATGACGGTGACCGCCATCTAACTACTTACGAAATTCATGTCCTTATATCTGGGCGCGGCCAACCAAAAGATGATGTGGCCGAAGTCTCAGCGGCTACGCTGAATGACCTTAATCCCACTCAGGTGACAAGGCTGCTGGAGCGACTGCGCAGAACACGCGGGCCGATATTTACGGCCCAAGACGATAACACCGTATTGCGTATGGTTGGTGTGCTGGCGCAAGATTCTGAACATCCCACTCTCGCAGGACTGCTTTCTCTAGGCATTTATCCACAACAATTTTTCCCCCAATTAGACATTACTTTCGTCCAATTTCCCACAGTGGATGCCCGCCCCCTCCCAGACGGAACTAGATTTCTCGACAACATCTCTATAGACGGCTCAATCCCAGAGATGGTTGAACTAGCTGAATCAGTTGTGGCTCGCAACATGACCCGAGGGGCTGTCATAAACGGCATGGGACGCGAAGATGTTTGGGAATACCCCATAGAAGCTGTGCGCGAACTAATCGTAAACGCCATTATGCACCGCGACTATCACCCCCTCGCTCAAGGAACTCAAATCCGGATAGAGATGTATCCGAACAGACTCACAGTGATGAGCCCTGGCGGCTTGTTCGGGGTCAATGACCCCGACGCTCTCATGCGTACTCCCATCACCTCCTCACGCAACAACACTTTAAGTAAGCTCCTTGAAGATGTCGTAATGCCTAACTCTGGGCGCAGTGTTGCAGAAAATCGCGGCAGTGGTCTGATCGCAGTTTCCACGGCACTACGTGGTGCTGGAATGCCCCCAGCCAGAATAAAGCCCACGCTTTCTCACTTCAGCGTAGAACTGTTTCGCCGCCGCGAAAACGCACTCTTTCCCCCCGAATTATCACAAACTCCGCAAAGCATCCCTCCCTCTCGCTCCGGTGAAACCGCTGTAGAGCCCACTTCTCGCCAAAGTGACATCCTGCAACTGCTAGCACAAGCTGACCAAACCTCCATCAGCCTCGCTACCACCCTAGGGATAACCCGCCAAGCAGTCCTGAAACAACTATCAACCCTAGAAAACATGGGCTTAGTTGAACCAACCACCAACCGCAAATCAAAGAAAGCCCGCTGGAGACGCACAAGCACACCAGTTGACACATTCACAACTTCGCAGACTCAGACCACCCTGCGCTAATCCCCCACCACTAAGCTGCAAGTTGGTTTTCTACTGTGCGCCGTAGCCCCGACACCGTGAACAACCCGGCCTGCGCTAGCCAAGACGGGGGAGGGGGGCGACAACCGTCGGCGCTATGTGGTGGAGGTGTCGGTGGGGTCGGTGGTTGTGGGGGGGGCTGTGGTGGGGGGAGCGGTCGTCGGGGGAGGATCGGTTGTGGTGGG
>JAITED010000049.1 GCA_031282235.1 Propionibacteriaceae bacterium
GCTTTCACTCCAGCTCACAACCCCTACGCGGTCAACAACCCGTATGCGGCGGCACCGAACTATCAGGGCGGTTACAACCCCTATACGCTGCCCACTACGGCATACACCGCCCCGAGTACCACCGGGCTGATGACGTATGACTCCGTGATTCAGAAAACCGCTGCCATTCTGCTGGTGCTGGCCGCCGTGGCGTATGGCTCCGTGCAGCTGCTCCCCGCTACGCTGCTGCTGCCGGTGGGTCTGGTGTGTGGCCTTATCACCATCATTTTCCCGCTGGTGGCCGTGTTCCGGCGCACTATGGGCGCGCCGCTGGCGTTCAGCTATGCGGTGTTTGAGGGGGTGTTCATCGGGGCGTTCTCCATGATTTTTGAACGCTACTACCCCGGCATCATCGTGCAGGCCATCTTGGGTACATTCGTCGCCACCGCGCTGGTGCTCGCAGCGTTCCACTTCGTAGGCATCCGCACCTCCAGCAAAATTAGCCGTATCATCCGGCTCTGCCTGCTGGGATACGTAGGGGTCGCGCTGTTTTCCCTAATCGCCAGCTTGTTCGGCTTTAACACCGGCATGTTCCCCGGGCCTTTCGGCGATGTGAACGGTCTGGCATGGCTCGCGGCACTGGTCGGCGTAACCCTAGCCGTCGTCTCCCTAGTGGACGACTTCACCTACATCGAACGCGGTGTCCAGATGGGCGCTCCCGCCTCACAGGGCTGGACTGCCGCTTGGGGTCTCTCCGTGACTCTGGTCTGGCTCTACACCCAGTTGGTGCGCATCATCTCCTACTTCCGGCGCTAACCAACACCGCTTTGAGCTAAACGAGTTCGTGGAGGACGATGGTTTCGGTGCGGCCGGGGCCTACGCCGATGCCGCAGATACGCGCTCCGCTGAGTTCTTCTAGGCGTTTTACATACGCCTGACAGGTGGCGGGGAGTTCAGCGAAACTGCGGGCGGCGGTGATGTCCGCTGTCCAGCCGGGGAGGTATTCGTATATCGGCTTGGCGCGCTCCAACTCGTTCATCGTCATCGGCCAATGGTCGGTGCGAACACCGTCAATGTCGTAGCCGATGCACACCGGAATCTGTTCCCAGCCGGTGAGGACGTCCAGTTTCGTCAAGAATATGTCGGTGGTGCCGTTGACTTTGTTTGCCTGCTCCACCACCAGCGCATCAAACCAGCCGGTACGGCGGGGTCGCCCAGTGACTACGCCGTATTCGCCGCCCTTGGTGCGTAAACTATCGCCGTCCGCATCGTGCAGTTCGGTGGGGAACGGCCCCTCACCGACGCGGGTGGTGTACGCCTTGGCGATGCCCACTACCTTGTCAATACGACGCGGCCCCACGCCGCTGCCGATGCAGGCCCCGGCGGCGATTGGGTTAGATGAGGTGACATACGGATACGTGCCGTGGTCAACGTCCAAATGGTGCGCCTGCGCGCCCTCGAACAGCACCGTCTTACCCGCATCCAGCGCGTCGTTCAACAGCCGCGCCGCATCAACGATGTACGGGCGTATCCGTTCTGCATACGTCAACAGTTCGTCCACGATGGGGCGCGCTTCAATGGGGCGGCGGTTGTAGATTTTGGCGAGCACCTGATTTTTCTGCTGCAGCGCGGCCTCCACTTTGGCGGTGAGCGTCTCCGCGTCCAACAAATCCTGCACCCGGATGCCGATACGGTTCACCTTATCTGAATACGCAGGCCCGATGCCGCGCCCGGTGGTGCCAATCTTCTTTTTGCCCGCAAAACGCTCCGTCACCTTGTCAAGCGTGGAGTGATACTCGGTGATGAGGTGAGCGTTGGCGCTGATGAGCGGATGAGCCACCGCCACGCCGCGCTCTGCCAACTCGTCCAGTTCGTCGTAAAACACCCCCAAATCGACCACCACCCCGTTGCCGATGACGCAGGTGCAGTTGGTGTTGAGAATGCCGGAGGGCAGCAGCCGCAACCCAAACTTTTGCCCGTTCACCACCACGGTATGCCCGGCGTTGTTGCCACCGGAGTAGCGCACGCAGTAATCAACGCGCTCCCCCAGCGCGTCCGTCGCCTTACCTTTACCCTCGTCGCCCCACTGCGTACCGATAATCACAATGCCCGGCATAGTGCTACCCCTTTTGCTGTTCGGATTCGTCTCTCAAACCAACGAACCCGCTCGGCACTATCCAAGATGGCATCCAAACGGGCTCTTGACAACTCATCCTAGCCCGCTCGCCCCGATTTTCCGTCCACCCCGCGCATTGCTGGACAAAGTGCCGTAACACCGGCGCACAATTGGTGCCCGCAGCCTAGGCGGTAGACTGGGCAGTTGCGTTTAAGCGCTACACTGCGCTTAACCAATCTCCGGGAGGATTTTATTATGCCGATTCGCTCTGACCTGCGTAACGTCGCTATCGTCGCGCACGTTGACCATGGTAAGACAACGCTAGTCGATGCGATGCTGTGGCAGTCAGGCGCGTTCCGCGAGGGCGCGGACGTGAACACTCGGGTGATGGATTCGATGGATTTGGAGCGCGAAAAGGGCATCACCATTTTGGCGAAGAACACCGCGGTGCGCCACCTCACCAGCGATGGCCAGACCCTCACCATCAACATCATCGACACCCCTGGTCACGCCGATTTCGGTGGCGAGGTGGAGCGCGGGTTAGAGATGGTCGATGGGGTGCTGCTGTTGGTGGATGCCTCCGAGGGGCCGCTACCGCAAACTCGTTTCGTATTGCGTAAAGCGCTCTCTAAGAAACTCCCAATCATTTTAGTTATCAACAAAGTGGATAGGTCGGATGCGCGGATTGCGGCAGTGGTCGATGAGACATACGACCTGTTCATGGATTTAGCAGAGGATGACGGCGATGCTTCCATACTCGATTTTCCGGTGGTGTACTGCGCCGCGAAAGCTGGCCGCGCTTCGCTCAACCGTCCCGCGGACGCGACTATGCCGGATTCCCCCAACCTGCAACCACTGTTTGACCTAATCGCAGCGACAATCCCCGCTCCGGCGTACACCGAGGGCGCGCCGTTACAGGCGCACGTCACCAACTTGGACTCCTCCCCGTATCTGGGGCGCTTAGCGCTCTGCCGTATCGTAGAGGGGAACATTCGGCGCGGGCAGCAGGTGGCGTGGTGCCGCCGGGATGGCTCCATCACTAACGTCCGGCTCTCCGAACTGCTGATGACTTCGGCGTTGGAGCGGGTGCCGGTGGATGAGGCTGGGCCGGGCGACATCATCGCGGTGGCCGGCATCCCCGAAATCACTATCGGTGAGACTATCGCTGACCCCGCCGACCCGCATCCACTGCCGCTGATTCATGTGGATGAGCCGTCCATCTCCATGACTATCGGCATCAATACGTCGCCGCTGGCGGGCAAGAGCGGCAAACTGCTCACCGCGCGTCTCATCAAAAACCGCTTGGATGCGGAGTTGATTGGCAACGTCTCCATCCGGGTGTTGAACACTGACCGCCCGGACGCTTGGGAGGTGCAGGGGCGCGGCGAACTGCAACTCGCAGTGCTGGTGGAGATGATGCGCCGCGAGGGCTTTGAGCTGACCGTCGGCAAACCGGAGGTGGTCACTCGTATCATCGACGGCAAAGTACACGAACCAACGGAGCGGCTCACCATCGACGTGCCGGAGGATTATCTAGGGCCTGTAACGGAACTGTTGGGGGCGCGCAAGGGGGCTATGGAGCACCTAGTGAACCACGGCACCGGTTGGGTGCGCTTGGAGTACGTGGTGCCCAGCCGCGGCCTCATCGGTTTCCGTACCGAGTTTTTGACCGGCACCAGAGGCACCGGCATCGCCAACCATCTGTTTGAGGGCTACACCCCTTGGGTGGGCGAACTGCGCAACCGCAACACCGGGTCGATGGTGGCCGACCGGCTGGGGAAAGTCAGTTCCTACGCGCTGTTCAACCTACAGGAGCGCGGGGTGCTGTTTGTGCGCCCCGGCGACGAGACCTACGAGGGCATGGTGGTGGGTGAGAACGCCCGCCCCGACGACATGGACGTAAACCCCACCAAAGAAAAACACCTGACCAACGTGCGTTCCTCCACCGGCGACGAACTGGAACGCCTAATCCCACCCCGCCTGATGAGCTTGGAACAAGCGTTAGAGTACTGCGCCGCCGACGAATGCTTAGAAGTAACCCCGGACATGGTGCGCGTGCGTAAAACCGTGCTTCCCGCCGGAGAGCGCTCCAAACTCCGCGTGCGTTCCAAGAGTTAATGCCCTTTACCGCTCCAGCGGTGGGGGTCGCGGAACTCGGCTAGGCGGGCTTCGTAGGCGGCCACTAGGGCGGATTCATACGCTAACGGAGCATCGCCGCCGCCGATTTCGGACAGTAGGCGTTTGGTGAACAGCGGGTTGGTGATTAGCAATGGGCCGATAATTTCGGTGGCGATGAACCCGGCGCGGCGTACCCCCTCGCCCAACCCCACGGTGAGCCCGGAACCGCGCACCACATGGGCGAACTCCCAATTGGTGTTACCTCCCCGCCCAGTGCCCAAGAGCGTGTGATGGCTGAATGTGGAGCGGTAGCCCACCAAGGGTAGGCCGTCGCTCACGGCGAGCATCCGGTCGTGGATACGGGCCAACATCCGTAGCGTGGTGGCGAACGGGAACAACCCCAGCCCAGTGAACTCGTAGCCCATATCGGGGTTGTTGACCTGCTCCCCCACCAAATCCAGCGCGTTACCGGTGAAAAGGAAGTGCTTCCCGGCGGCGATCAGTTCATCGAAGCGCGCCTTAAACGGCAACAGCGCGGCAGCGATGTCTTGTTGGGCAACCTCCGTCATCGAACCCAAATACACCAAATCCACATCGTCGCGGGTGGTGAACGCCGGAGACTCTCCCAGCTTCGTCTCGATAACGGTGGCTTCCGGGCGACTCAACCGCAGGATACGTATGTTATACGGGTCGCCGTACAGATACGCCGCCTGCGGATACAGATGCTCAATAATCATGCTTTACCCTCCAGACGCCGCCGCAACCCGGCTCGTATCGCTGCTGCGGAATTCTGTAGATAGACATCGCGCAACAGCAGCAGCTGGTCAACGCCGCTCAAATCAACTATGGCAGCGGCCTCACCCTCCACCGCAGTGCTACGTATCAGCGCCGGATTCACCCCGGCGATGTGGGCGCGCGCCACCGCATCCAGATGTCTGGGGCCAGCGAACAATATTGAGGTCAGCGACGGGTCATTCAAAGCCTCGAAATCGGTGTCGTAATACCAACTGGTATTTTCTGAACCCACATCAAACTCGCCCACATCGTCGTATGCAACGATCACCGCTTTACGCCCCGGCATGGCCGCCACTTGCCGAAATACCGCCGACACCGCTACCGGATTGGCGCTCTTGGCGGCAATCTCCACCACCGGTAGCCCGCCGATACGGTACTCGTCGTAGCGCGCCGTGGTCACTTTCACTTTGCCCAGCGCAGCGTCGAAACCGCTCACCCCAAACTCGCTAAGCACCGCGATAGCGCCGGTCTCGTTCGCCACATTGATACGGCTATCGTGAATCAGCGGATACGCCCGCTCCCCACTCGGGGTAGCCAACCGTAGCACCTTGTCACCCCACCCTAGGG
>JAITED010000130.1 GCA_031282235.1 Propionibacteriaceae bacterium
CTGCGACTGCGTTCGCTGCGCTCACTTCGCGCAGTATGACGGATAAGGGGGGTGCGCTGCGCTCACTCGCGCAGGGGGACGTATGGGGGTATCAGTACCAGTTTTTGGCTAGGAAAAAGTCCCAAGCACCGCAGGGGGTGGCGTAGCGGTTGGCGATGTAGTGCAAGCCCCACTTGATTTGGGTTTCGGCGTTGGTGCGCCAATCGTCTCCGAACGCGGCCATCTTGTCGCCGGGGAGTGCTTGCGGGATGCCGTAAGCACCGGACCACTCGTTCTCCGCAGTGACCCGCCAGTTCGATTCGCGTTGCCACAGGTTGACTAGGCACTGAAACTCGTTGTCATCCCAGCCGCGCTCGGATACGAGTCGGTGTGCAACCTCTTGCGCGCTGCCTGCGCTGACCACGCCGACGGAACCCACGCCAATCTCCAGTTTTTCTAGCACTGGCTCGCTGGTGATTTCGTCTAACAGCACGGTACGTGATTCCTCCACGCCGTCTACGTATGTCACCTGCGATTTGATGGTACGAATCCCCGGCACGCCAGCCGCCAGCACCCGCGTCTCACCGGGGGCGAGGTCAGCGGTGTAGCTGCGGTTGGTGGAGAAAGCTATCTCCTCCTCCTGAGTTTCCTCCTGCGTCACCACCCGCTGCAACCGGAGACGCATACCATCACGGACGCGAGCGGCGAGCGTGGCATTCAGCCGGTCAGCGGCACCTAGCGTAAGGCCGCGCTCCAGCAACAGCGCCTCCACCGTATTAGCAGAGGTGTTGAAGTGGTGCGTGGCACCATCAACGCTCAAGGTGACGTATTTAGGGGGATTGGTGCTGGGTTGCGAGTAGTTGATGGCGACGGACAACCCGTCGTAAACGTGGGTATCGGGCGAAGGTTCCACCGTCATAGTGGGCGCAATGGGCACTCGCTCCGCAAAAAGCAGTTCTGCGACGGTATCAGCGTCGCTGCGCACAGTAGCGCTAACCCCGTCCACAGTGAGTGTCACATCGACTGTGGAGGCGCTAGTCATACCCAGGCCACTACATGTGGCACCCAAAGTGAGCGCCACAATACCTATTAACCTACGTAGCTGCAACGGCTTCCCCTCCGTTAGCTTACGAATTACTTAGTCCACCCTACCGCCATCGCGCTTACCTTATCAAAACGCTAAGCCCGATTCGCAGTGTGGCTAGGGAAGTTAGACGAGCGCCCCCACCGCTTTGGCAGCGCTCAACCGGGCGGCGACATCATCCCAGTTGATTACGTTCCACCACGCGTTCACGTAGTCGGCTTTCACGTTGCGATACTGCAGATAGAAGGCGTGCTCCCACATGTCGAGTTGCAGTACGGGGAGTTGTCCCAGCGGTACGTTGCCCTGTTGGTCGAACAGTTGCAGCGTATTGAGGCGCTGCCCGATGGTGTCCCACGCCAGCACTGACCAGCCGGAACCTTGGATGCCCAGCGCGTTAGCGGTGAACTGCGCTTGGAACGGCGCAAAACCGCCGAAGTCAACGCCGATTTGTTCCGCGACCGCACCGGTCGGCTCGCCGCCGCCTGCCGGGGAGAGGTTCTTCCAAAACACTGAGTGGTTCAGATGCCCGCCCAAGTTGAACGCCAAATCTTTCTCCAATTTGTTGATAGCGCCGAAATCTCCCTTGTCGCGGGCTTCGGCCAACTTCTCCAACGCAGTGTTCGCACCGGCCACATACGCGGCGTGATGCTTGTCGTGGTGCAGTTCCATAATCTGCGCACTGATATACGGCTCCAGCGCCGCGTAATCGTAATCCAAATCTGGGAGGGTGTAGACAGCCATTTTGTCTCCTTCGATAGTGGCTAAGGGGAGTTTCCCTTAATCCGTGCTGTTTAGAGCAGGTTCTTATCTACATCAACCTTAGCTTTCCGCTACGTATTCCGCGCGCCTAGCCTTAACTTGCTGGCAGAATGGAGACTATGACCCAACCCAACCCGTACCAATTAGACGAGTCACCCAACCCATACGAACCGTTGCGCGCCGCGGCGCCAACCCCAGAATACGACTCGCCCCAGCCATCCGAGTCGCCCGATTTGAGTACGCTGCCGCCACCAACGCCACCAACGCCACCAACCCCCACCCCACCCGCCTACGATTTAACCCATCCGGCGGTAGAGATTGTGGGGCTACACAAGAGTTTCGGTGATAAGCACGCAGTGGACAACCTCACCATGGCGGTGCCCTCCGGGTGCATGTTTGGGTTCGTGGGGCCAAACGGCGCTGGCAAAACCACCACTTTGTCGATGGTTACTGGGTTGTTGCGCCCGGATTACGGCACTATCCGGCTGCTCGACTTCGATGTTTGGGAGCATCCGGTAGCAGCCAAGGCGCTGATAGGGGTGTTGCCGGATGGATTACGGCTATTCGACCGGCTCTCCGGCCTAGAGATGTTGCAGTTGTCCGCCGAGCTACACGGTATCTCCCCGCAGGTGGCGCATGAACGCGCGCAGCAGTTGTTAGAGGCGTTAGACCTCGCTAAAGACGCCGACATCATGGTCGCTGACTACTCGGCTGGCATGACCAAAAAGATTGGGTTGGCCTGTGCGCTGGTGCACAACCCTAAACTGTTGATTCTTGACGAGCCGTTTGAGGCGGTGGACCCCGTATCTGGTCAGGTGATTCGGGAGATTTTACGGCAGTTTGTCGCCGCTGGCGGCACGGTCATCATGTCCTCACATGTGATGGAGTTGGTGGAAACGCTGTGCGATGTGGTGGGCGTAATCGCCGCTGGGCACCTGTTGGCCGCCGGGCCGCTGGAGTCGGTGCGCGCCGGTAAGAGCCTGCAAGACCGCTTCGTGGAGTTAGTGGGTGGACGCGACCTAGACGGCGAGGGCTTGTCGTGGTTGGGTCAGGGGCACTGATGATTAAGCAACTGGGCATCCTGCAACTCAAACTCACTTGGCGGGAACTGCATTCGTCTCGGCTCACCCTCATCGTTTCGCTACTGATGTATCTGGGGATAGTGGGCGGGGTGCTGCGGGCATCAATCGCGCTCGCTGACCTCTCTGATGCCTCCACAGCTTCGCTGGCGGCGATTACGGTGGCCGCTTTTGGGCTGCTCACGTTCTTATGGCCGGTTTCGATGGTGTTCGTGATGGGCAGCAACGAGATTCTTGACCCCGGGCGTTTCGCGCTCTACCCAATTAGCGGGCGCAAACTGCTGCCCGGCCTGCTCGCCGCAGGCTTTTTGGGGATGGGCGGGTTGTGTATGACGATTCTCTGGGTGGGTTATCAGATAGCTTGGTCTAGTGGCTCCGTAGCCGTGAGTGCGACCGCGCTGTTGGGGTACGCGCTGGGGTTCACGCTGTGCGTATTGTCGGGGCGTACCCTGTCGGCGCTGCTCACCAAGGTGTTCGCCAAACGCAAAGCGCGCGATGTGGGGATGGTGGGGTTGATGTTGTTCATCATCGGGCTGTCTTTTCTGGTGCAAATGCTGCCGATGACCATGGGCGACGGCGAGGGCGATATCGGTGTCAGTATCAGTATCGAATCGCTGGCGAGTGGGTTGGGTGGCATCGCCGCTGTGATGAGTTGGACGCCGTTTGGCTGGCCATGGGCGGTTCCCGCCGCCGCTGCTGCTGGGAACTGGGGATTGGCGGCGCTGTTTGCACTCGGTACGCTCGCACTGTTGTGGGGTTTGGCTTGGGTGTGGCGGCGCGAGATTGAACGCGGGCTGGTCTCTCCGCTGGAGGTGGGCGGCACTGGGGAGCGTATCAAAGGCACGGGCTGGTACGACCGTTTCTTCCCGGCTGGCCCGGTGGGGTCAATCGCCAAGCGTTCCATGCGGTATTGGCGGCGGGACCCCAGACGCTTGATGGGGTTGATGTCGATGCTGCTGGTGCCGGTAATCTCCACCGTCAGCGTATTAGTAGGCATCAACCAAGCCGGCGAGTCCATCGACGACCCGGTGGTAAGTATCGTAGTCAGCTATCTGCCGGTGCTATTCGCTTTCATGGCTGCCACCGCCACCATGTGGGACATCTCATACGACGGCTCGGCGCTCGGCACCCAGATTGTCGCCGGAGTGGACGGGGTGACGGATAGGCGTGGCCGCGCTTGGGCGGCTTTGGCGATTTTTGTGCCGCTGCAACTGGTCTATCTGTTGGGAGTCTTTATTTACTTCGGAGTTTGGGAACAGTTCCCCAATGTGTTTGGGCTGAGCGTCGCTATTCTCTTGGGCGGTGTCGGTATCGGCTCTTGGGCGGGCGGCTATTGGCAGGCGGCGCAGCGTCCCGCTGGGCAGCTTACGTTTGGGAAGTCCAGCATGGTCGGCGGAGGAGCCACGTTCCTAGGTGCTTTAGTGGGGTTGCTCGCGCCGCTGGTTATCGTCATCCCCACCGTAGTCTGTGTGGTTTTTAGCTTCTGGCACCCTTGGCTCGCCGCCGTCGCGCTCCTAGTAGGTGTCGGTAGCGGCGCGCTGGTGTTGCACTTGGGCATAGTCCTCGGTGGCCGCCATTTAGATGCCACTTGGCCAGAAGTGCTGGAGCGAGTCACCTGGAAAGGTTAGCTGCTAGATTAGTTGACGTGAACAACAAACGCCCTCAGGACGTATTGCGCGAAATCTTTGGATACCACGAGTTTCGCGGGTTCCAAAGCGAAGTGATAACGCGGGTGTGTGCGGGTGGCGATGCCGTGGTTTTGATGCCCACCGGCGGCGGCAAATCGTTGTGTTATCAGATACCGGCACTGCTGCGAGACGGCGTGGGGGTGGTGGTATCGCCGCTTATCGCGCTGATGCAAGACCAAGTGGATGCGCTGGCGCAGGTGGGCATAAAGGCCGGGTTCTTGAACTCCACTCAAACCAGGAGAGAACGCGCGGCGATGGAGTTGGCTTATCTGAATGGGGAGATTGACCTGCTGTATCTGTCCCCGGAGCGCTTAGTAATGCCGGAGACTCAGGAACTGTTACATCAGGGCAACGTGGCACTGTTCGCCATTGATGAGGCGCACTGCGTATCACAGTGGGGGCACGACTTTCGCCCCGAATATCTGCAACTCGATGTGTTGGCCGACGAGTGGCCGGACGTGCCGCGTATTGCACTCACTGCCACCGCCACGGTAGCCACTAGGGCAGAGATTCGGGAACGGTTGCGCCTAGCGGACGCAGAAATGTTCGTAGCGTCGTTCAACCGCCCCAACATCCGCTACCGCATCGTCCCCAAAAGCTCGGAACTGTCGCAGTTGGTGGAGTTCATCCAAACGGAACACGCGGGGGAGTCCGGCATCGTATACGCGATGACCCGCAAGCGCACCGAGGACATAGCGGAGCGGCTGCGGAGCGAGGGTGTCACCGCGTTGCCGTATCACGCCGGGCTGTGCGCGCTGGAGCGCCGCGCCACCCAAGAGCGGTTCTTGCGCGAGGACGGTGTGGTGGTGGTCGCCACTATCGCGTTTGGGATGGGGATTGATAAACCGGATGTACGTTTCGTAGCTCACCTAGATTTGCCCAAGTCAATCGAGGGTTACTATCAGGAGACCGGGCGGGCGGGGCGTGATGGTGAACCCGCCGACGCTTGGATGGCGTATGGCCTTTCGGATGTGGTGGGGATGCGCCGGATCATCGCGGGTTCGCCAGATGAGCGCAACCAGACCCGATTGTTGAACGCGATGCTCTCGCTGTGTGAAACCGGGGAGTGCCGCCGGGTTGAGATGCTGCACTATTTCGACGAAGACACTGAACCCTGCGGCAACTGTGACACCTGCCTGCAACCCCCGGTGCTGCTTGATGCCACCGTCAACGCTCAGAAACTGTTGTCCACCGCCGTCCGGTTGGAGCAGCGCTCGCAGCACTTCGGGGCGGGGCAGATTATCGACATTCTGCGCGGGCACAGCACCGCAAAAACGACGCAGTGGCACCACGAAACCCTATCCACTTGGGGCATCGGAGCAGATTTAGGCGATACCCAATGGCGGGTGGTGGTGCGCAGGCTGCTGGCCGACGGTGATTTAAGCGTGGGAGCGCACGATACGCTCCGGGTCACGCCCTCCGGTTGGGAGGTGCTGCGCGGGAATCGTAGCGTACAGATTCGTGAGAGCGTCATGGAATCGAAGCCTCGGGCCGCAACGGGAAAGTCCCGTTCCCAAGCTAAAGATGCGCTCGCCGCTGTCCCCGCCGCAGACCGGAAGCTGTTCACAGCGCTGCGGGCTTGGCGCGCCGAAGTCTCCAAAACTGACGGTGTGCCAGCGTATGTGGTGTTCCACGACGCCACCCTGCTAGAAATCGCTGGGCTGCGCCCCACGTCGCTAACCGAACTGGCCGCCGTAAACGGGGTGGGACAGACCAAACTGGAGCGCTACGGTGCAGCCGTACTGGAGATAGTAGCCACCCAATCCTTATACGAAACAACCTAACTTTCCCTCTTTCCCCTCGTCTTGGTTAGCGAGCGCAGTCACAGCATCGTGAATCCGAGGTGTGGGGTTCAATCCCGCATCTTTGGCGCTGACACCGTGAATCATCTTCAAAAGTTATCCACAGATTGGGATTGGGTATGGATTAAACCTGTTCAAACCTGTATAAGCTCGAACATCAACGCACGCTGTAGACACACCGCGCACGCTACAACTACAAACCCAGCAACGCCCAGAAAAGGGAACCCAACAAACATGCCTTTATTAAAATATCGACTCACCAATGATGTGCTATTCAAAATACTGTTTTCCCAAGTCCCAGACTTCCTTAAACGACTCGTCGCCGGAGTGCTAAACATTAGATTTGAAGACATTACCCAATTCGAGGTGGAACCAGCAGAAATACCACCAGAAGCAATCAACGATAAGTTCCTGCACCTAGACATCAATATGGTGCTGAACGGGCAACTAATCAATTTAGAGATACAGGTTGCCAACCAAAAAGACTACTTAGAGCGTTCCCTATACAATTGGGCAACAATTTTCGCTAACGCACTGCCCGCCGGAGAAAAATACGCAGAACTACCCCGCGTAATAGTAATCAGCATCCTCGACTTCAAACAGTTCAAAAGCAAGGATTATCACTCGGTGTTTCAGGTGTGGGAAAACTCTCGTGGAGAACTTTTAACAGACCGGTTAGCGTTACATTACTTAGAGCTTAAAAAACTTCCCAAAGGCACAAATAGAGCAAGTGAATTAGAATTGCTGCTAAGCGCGTTTCGTGCTAGAACAGTCGAAGATTTGGAATCAATGCGAGAATCAGCGGTTCCGAACATGAACGAGGTGATAGACATGTACTGGAAAGTAACAGCAGACACCAAATTCCGCGAAATAGCACGCCTAAAAGAGAGAGCCCGCCACGACGAAGCCTCTGCTTTAAGCCAAGCAGAACAAAAAGGTGAACAAAGAGCCGACAAGAAGTGGAAACGCTTAACCGCCCAAAAAGATGCCGAGATTGCTAAACTAACCGCCGAAATCGCCCGCCTACAAGCCACAATCAGTCCCGCCTAACCATCCCACAGGCTTACCATATCTTGGTTAGCGAGCAGTGAGGGTAGCGCACTTTTCCGTCGTGCTGCGAGATGGGGGCATAGGGTGGGGAGTGTGAAAAGTTTTGGGAAAGAGGATTTTGGGAGGAAGGATTTTTCTATAAACGGGATAACTCCGAATAACTTTGCAAGGAATGCCACATAATTTGCAGTGACATGCGATGAGATGCACTGCATGTGGGGCGCATGATGCGTCCGAAGCCGTATCGTTTCAGATATCTTGCTGTTTTCGCTTGATATTTCCTTGACAACTGCTCGGGTACTGATTACCATGCGGGTAATAGAACAGCGGAGGGTGGATGTGGGGGGTAGTTATACCCCCCCCGAAGTTACGACTCTTGCACGGTGTGTCGGGGCGCTCGTCCCTTTCGGGTGGTGTTTCGGCCTTAATTCAAAGGAAAGAGGCAGATAAATGTTTAAGATGCATCGTGCTTACTGCGAATGTGTGAGTTCCCCATGCGCGGCCTGAGGGTTCTAACCTCTGCGTTGCTGGGCGCGTTGTTGTTGGGTGCCTGCGGGGTATCCGGCGATGGCGCGCCCACGCCGTCTGATACGGCTACGGTAACGGACGAGTCTGGTTATGAGCAGTTCATGGAGGCAACGAAAGGGCTATTCGAACGCGCTTGGGAGAGGTCGCAGGCTGGTGAATATAAGCTGCTGTTTCCGGGACCGGAGATGCCGTTTCCTGAGACGGAGATTGTGCGGTTTGTTACTCTTTCTGAAAAGCCGGAGGCGTGGCGGGCTTGTATGGTGGAGGCTGGTTGGGATGTTTCGGTTAGCTCTGATGGTGGGATGACACCGCCTAGAGACCTTCCATATGAGCAGATGGATGCTTATCAGATGGCAAGTTACATCTGTCTGGCATCGTATCCGATAGACGCTAGGACGCAGCAACATAGTGCTGAGCAAGTCAAAATTCGGTATGACTACTTGGTTGAGACTCAGAAGCCGTGTTTGGAAAGCTATGGTATTCAAGTCTCTGAGCCGCCGTCGTGGGAGACGTATCGGGCAGGTTGGGTTTCTGATGGTCACGGTGGTCTAAGCCCCGACGGCGCGGGTAACTGGTCTCCGTATGAGTTTGTGCATGTGAGTGAGGATTTGTGGAACACGTTGAATGAAAACTGTCCGCAGTCTCCGCCGGATGAGTTAATGTGGCCTGATGGTGTGCCCAATGGTGATTAAACGCGAAAGTTTGGCGGTGTTGGAACCGGGCAAAACGGATAAGCCTAGGGTTATGGGAGTGCTTCGGCGGCGGGTGTCGCTGCTTATCAATGTGGGTTTAGTGTTGGTGGCGTTGGGCGCTGGTTGGTGGGCGGGGCGGGTTACGTTGACTGGCTCTAATGAGGGTGGAGTGGAGGCTCCGCAGCAGGTTGTGGTTGAGGTTACGCAGGGGAGTGTTGGGCGTACCTTGGGGGTGGGGGTTACGGTGCGGCAACCGGTGGAGGTGGTGGCTACTAATACGCTTTACGGCATGGTGACTTTTGCTAGGGCGGCTGGCGAGGTGAATAACGGGGATGTGGTGTTTCAGGTGGCAGGGGCGCCGGTGCGCGTGGTAGCGGGAACGGTGCCGTTTTATCGGGGGTTGTCGTCTGGGGCGCGGGGCGCGGATGTGGCGCAGCTCAATGAAGCGTTGGTGGCGTTGGGGTATTTAGCTTCGGGTAATAATGGGGATTATTTTGGTACGGCTACGTATAACGCGGTACGGGCTTGGCAGCAGGCTTTGGGGGTGGAGCGCACTGGGGCGGTGCCGTTGGGGGAGGTGTTGGCGGTGCCGCAGTTGCCTACGGTTATCCGGTTGGGGGAGGCTATCCGTACTGGGCAGTTGGTGAGCGGTGGCGAGGCGGCGGTGTTGGCTAGCAGCGGGGCGCAGGAGTTTGCTTTGGTGCTTTCTTCCGACCAATCCAACACCATCACTAACGATGTTGCGCTGCGGGTGTTTTTTGAGGATTTGGTGTGGGAGGCGCGTTCTGTTGGTTCACGGATGGACGCTAGTGGTTATACGGCGCGCATTCTGGCGGCTGTCGATGGTGGGGCGGTGTGCGGGGCAGATTGCGCCAGACTGCCTGCTGACGAGCAGTTATCGCTGCGGGCTGAGGCGATAGTTATCCCGGAGGTGAGTGGGGCTACGCTGCCCGTTGGCGCGGTGCGTACCGCAGCGGATGGGGGAACGTATGTACGGTTGGCTGACGGCACCGAGCGTGACATAAAAGTTTTGGGTTCCGGGCAGGGGATTGCTGTGGTGTCAGGTTTGGAAGTTGGCGAGCAAGTCATAGTTTATGGGGAGTGAGCGGTTGTGTTGGCGGTCACCGAGCTGACGTTCTCTTATCGCCCCGGCGGTGAGGAGTTATTTGGCGCGTTGACTAGGGAGTTTTTGCCTGGCGCGGTTACGGCGCTCACTGGAGCATCGGGGCGAGGTAAATCCACGCTGTTGTATCTGTTGGGGTTGCTGTTGCGTCCGCGCACTGGGCAGGTGTTGATTGATGGGGTGGTTGCGTCGTCTCTGTCGGATGAGGAGTGTTCTGGGCTGCGGGCGACTCGTATTGGTTTCGTTTTTCAGGATGCCGCACTTGACCCGAGCCGTACCATTTTGGATGCCGTGGTGGAGCCAGCGTTGTACGCTGGAGCGACCATAACCGCAGTACGCCCCCGCGCTTTGCAGTTGTTGGATGAGTTTGGATTGGCACACCGCGCCACCCATCGCCCGGGGCAGATTTCTGGTGGGCAAGCGCAGCGTGTCGCCTTATGCCGTGCGTTAATCACCAACCCCAGTATCATTTTGGCTGATGAACCCACTGGTAACTTGGACATGGACAGTGCCGAGATGGTGTTGAGCGCGCTAGTGGCTGCTAGCACGCAGGGGCGTACCGTAATCATCGCCACCCACAATGCATACGTGGTGGAACGCGCAGCTGATGTGGTGCAGTTATGAAACCGTTGATGTTGCTAAGAGAGGCTTGGGTTTCCACTTTTACCCGGGTGGTGCCTGCGGTGATGGTGGCGGTGTTGTGCGCGTCCATGTGTGCTACCACGTTGCTCACGGTGGGGCGTACCGCTAGCGCTGAGGCTGATGTGATGGCTCGTATGGAGCAGGCGGGTTCGTTGGAACTCGTTATCGGCGATAACCGTAACGCTGGGCTGTTGAGCCCTACGGTGGTAAACAATGTGGCGGCGTTAGATGTGGTGGAGCGTGCGGTGGGGTTGGGTTCTGCAGTTGATGTGCGCTCCGGCACTCTCGCTGCTGGTGGTAATCGGGTGCCTGCTTGGGGGGTGGTGGGGGATATTACTGCGGTGGCTACCCTCATCGGGGGACGGTTCCCGTTGCCGGGGGAGGCGTTGGTTTCGCAGGCTGCTTTAGAGAAACTCGGCCACGATTATCCCACTGGGTATGTGACGCAGGGGAGTGTGGATTATCCGATTGTGGGGGTTTTTGTGGCGCGTGAACCGTTCAGTGATTTAGCTGCCGGTGTGGTGTTTGTTGCGGAGGTTGGCACTCCTGCGCATACGTTGCACGTCATCACGCACACTGCGGCTGCTGCGGTGCTCACGCAGCGGTTGGTGTTGGCTATCGTGAGCGCTCCTAAACTGGAGGATTTAACTGTGCAATCCGCTACCGCATTAGCGGCGCTACAAGGCGAGATAGCGGGCGATTTCGGGTTGTTCGGTCGGCAATTGTTGCTGTTGGTTTTGGGGGCTGGTGCCCTCCTCACCGGTGTAGTGGTGTTGGCAGATGTGTTGTTGCGCCGCGCCGATTTGGGCAGGCGGCGCGCTTTGGGGGCTACCCGCCGTATTCTCATCGCGCTAGTGATGCTCCGCGCTCTAATCGCCGCTTTGTTCGGAGTGGTGCTGGGTTCAGCAGCGTCCCTAATCGTACTAACGGTTTGGGATGTCAGTGTGCCTACTGTGTTCGTCATCGCCACCGTCGTCCTGACGTTACTAGCCGCTCTAGCCGCCGCTCTCGGCCCTGCCGTAAAAGCCGCCACCCTTGACCCAGTTACCGTATTGCGCACCCCTTAAGTAATACGCACGCTCTGAGCCGCGCGGGTTTGGCGTTCGGGGTGGGCTTCTAGTAGAGTCAGTGACCGCCAAAGACCGCCGGTAGTCGTAAGACTTTAAAGCCTTTAAGGGGCACCTGCGCAGGTACATGTGGTAGCTGCTTTTGAGTAGCGTTTTAGCCCCGTGCGCTTGCGCCGGGGTTTTCTTATTTGTTTTATACCGGGACGGGCGGCGGCACCAAGATAAGTTAGGAGACCAAATGGCGAGGCCCGACAAGGTCACCGCAGTCGAGTCGCTGACGAACGAGTTTTCGTCCAGCGCTGCGGCGGTGTTGACCGAGTATCGCGGTCTGAGCGTGAAGCACCTGAAAGAACTACGCAGGTCGCTAGGCTCAGACGCCAGCTATGCCGTTGCGAAAAACACCCTGACCAAGCTCGCTGCCGAGAACGCTGGCATTGCGGGGCTGGACGATATTCTCGTCGGCCCCACCGCCATCGCGTTCATCAAAGGCGATGTGGCTACGGTCGCTAAAGGGCTACGCGATTTCGCAAAGGCTAACCCACTTCTGGTCATCAAAGGCGGCGTCATGGACGGGAAAGTCCTAGACGCTGACACCGTAAAGAAACTCGCCGACCTAGAGTCGCGCGAAGTGCTGCTCTCCAAGCTGGCCGGTGCCATGAAAGGCACCGCTCAGAAAGCCGTATCGCTGTTCGCCGCTCCGCTTACCCAAGCGGCGCAGTTGTTCGGCGCACTGCAGGAGAAACGCGCTGCCGGTGAAACACCAGATGCGACAGCGGAAGCTGTCACCCCAAGTGCTGACGCAACTGATACGTCTGCACCCGATAACGCCGCCCCTGCGGCATCCGAGGCGTCCGATGTGGCCTCGGCTCCCCAAGACGTAGCTGTTGCTGCATCGAATGAATGAGTGAAGGAAAAGAAAACTATGGCTAAAAAGCTCACCACTGACGAGCTGCTTGAAGCTTTCAAGGAAATGACGCTGATTGAACTCTCCGAGTTCGTGAAGCTGTTTGAGGAAACCTTTGACGTGAAGGCTGCCGCTCCGGTGGCCGTCGCCGCCGCAGCTGCGCCTGCCGCCGCTGAGGAATCCGCCGAAGAAGAATCTTCCAACGAGGTTGATGTCGTGCTAGAGGACGGCGGTGACAAGAAGATTCAGGTCATCAAGGTGGTACGCGAACTGGTTTCGGGTCTCGGCCTCAAAGAGGCGAAAGACCTCGTAGAAGCCGCTCCGAAGATTGTCATCGAACGCGCCACCAAAGAGGCTGCCGCCAAAGCCAAAGAGGCTCTGGAAGCCGCTGGCGCCAAAGTCACCCTCAAGTAAGGGCGAAACATCTCCTATTGGGAGAGATACGTACGGGAAGCCCCGCTGCAAAGCGGGGCTTCCTGCGTATAAAAGAGCAGGGCTTCCTGCGTATAAAAGCGTGACTGAACGCGCAAATCATTTGATACCTACCAGTGGCGCGGTATGATTCACTGTGACGGCACCCGTTAGGGCTTTTAACATGATTACCGAAGTCGGGAGCCGAGATGCTGGCAGCGTTGCTAGGAGTGTCTGGGTTTGTGCGCGCGAGTTGCGCTCTGCGACTCACTGCGGTACTATGGGCAGTTGTACGTCTTGACCTTTCTGCGCCTTTTGGCGTGGGAGTGAAAGGTACGCCTTAGCCGCAAAGGCATTTGGAAGGATATATCTTGGCAGCCTCGCGCAACGCTCACAAGAACACTAAAGCCCTTACCCCTAGCGGCCGGATATCGTTCGCTAAGATTACTGAGCCAATCTCGGTTCCTAACCTGCTTGATGTGCAGACCGAATCGTATGACTGGCTAATCGGTAACGAACGCTGGCAGGCTCGCAGGGTCGAAATGGGGGCCACCGGTCAGGTTTATGTAAACCAGAAGTCCGGATTGGAGGAAGTCTTTGAGGAGATTTCCCCGATTGAGGATTTCAACGGCTCCATGGCAGTTAGCTTCCATGAGCCGATGTTCCTTGACCCGAAGCACACCGTTGAGGAGTGCAAAGACCGCGGAGAGACCTACGCCGCTTCGCTTTACGTTAAAGCCGATTTTGAGAACCGCGAAACTGGCGAAATTAAGAGCCAGACGGTATTCATCTCCGACTTCCCGCTGATGACCCCCAAGGGTACGTTCGTGGTTACCGGAACTGAGCGCGTGGTGGTGTCCCAGTTGGTGCGTAGCCCGGGGGTGTATTTTGAGCGCACCCCGGACAAAACCTCCGACCGCGACATCTTCACCTGCAAGGTGATTCCGAGCCGCGGCGCTTGGTTGGAGTTTGAGATTGACAAGCGCGACACCGTAGGGGTGCGTTTGGATAGGAAGCGCAAGCAGAACGCCACCGTGCTGTTGAAAGCACTGGGTTGGACGGAGGAGCGCATCCTTGAAGTGTTCGGTGAATACGAATCCATGCGCGCCACCTTGGAGAAAGACCATGTAACCACCCGGGATGAGGCGTTGATTGACATCTATCGGAAGCTGCGCCCCGGTGAACCTCCGGCGCGCGACGCCGCCGAAAACCTGTTGAGCGGCTACTACTTCCAGCCGAAGCGTTACGACTTGGCCAAGGTTGGGCGTTACAAAATCAACAAGAAGCTCGGCCTTGAGGTGCCCCAAGGTACGCACGTCCTCACCGAGGATGACATCGTGGCCGCCATCAAATACTTGTGCGCCATGCATCAGGGTGACGAGAAGTTGGGCGACCTGCTGATTGAGACCGACGACATTGACCACTTCGGCAACCGCCGGTTGCGCACGGTGGGCGAGTTGGTGCAGAACCAACTGCGCGTCGGCCTGTCCCGTATGGAGCGGGTGGTGCGTGACCGCATGACCACGCAGGATATTGAGGCCATCACCCCGATGACGCTAATCAATATCCGCCCAGTGCAGGCGGCGTTGAAAGAGTTCTTCGGCACCAGCCAACTCTCGCAGTTCATGGATCAGAACAACCCACTCGCCGAGTTGACCCACAAGCGCCGCCTGTCGGCGTTGGGCCCGGGTGGTCTCTCCCGCGACCGCGCCGGTATGGAGGTGCGTGACGTACACCCCTCCCACTATGGCCGGATGTGCCCAATTGAGACGCCTGAGGGGCCGAACATCGGTCTCATCGGCTGTTTGGCGTCGTTCGCGCGCGTCAACCCGTATGGCTTCATCGAAACCCCGTATCGCAAAGTGGTTAAAGGGCAAGTCACCGACCAGATTGACTACCTAACCGCCGATGAGGAGGATCGTTACGTCATCGCGCAGGCGAACGCCCCGATTGACGACAAAGGCCGGTTCGTGGAGGACACGGTGCTGGTGCGTATCAAGCACGGCGACGTCGATACTGTGCCCCCGGTCGATGTGGATTACATGGACGTGTCTCCGCGCCAGATGGTGTCGGTGGCTACCGCGTTGATTCCGTTCCTAGAGCACGACGATGCCTCGCGCGCCCTGATGGGTGCCAACATGCAGCGCCAAGCGGTGCCGTTGTTGCGCAACGAGGCACCGTATGTCGGCACTGGCATGGAGTATCGCGCCGCTGTCGATGTGGGCGATGTCACGCTGGCTGTCAAGCCGGGCACGGTGGCAGATGTCACCGCTGACTACATCCGCGTGGCGCATGACGATGGCACGTATTACGTATTCAAACTGGATAAGTTCTACCGCAGCAACGCTGGCACCTGTGTCAACCAGCACCCCGTTGTGGTGCCCGGGCAGCATGTGGAGGCGGGGCAACCGTTGGCTGACGGCCCCTGCACCGACCACGGTGAACTGGCGTTGGGGCGCAACCTGCTGGTGGCGTTCATGCCTTGGGAGGGGCTGAACTACGAGGATGCCATCATCCTCAGTCAGCGCATCGTGCAGGAGGACATCCTCACGTCGATTCACATCGAGGAACACGAGACGGATGCCCGCGATACGAAGCTGGGCCCGGAGGAGATTACCCGCGACATCCCGAACATCAGTGAGGATATGCTGGCCAACCTTGACGAGCGCGGCATCATCCGTATCGGAGCCGAGGTGACCACTGGCGACATTCTGGTGGGCAAGGTTACGCCTAAGGGTGAAACCGAGTTGACCCCCGAGGAACGCCTGCTACGCGCCATCTTCGGTGAGAAAGCCCGCGAGGTGCGCGATACCAGCCTCAAAGTGCCGCACGGCGAATCCGGTACGGTCATCGGGGTGCGTTTCGTGGAAGCCAAGGGCGAGGGTGGCGACGAACTGCCTGCTGGCGTGAACCAGATGGTGCGCGTCTACATCGCTTCGAAACGTAAAGTGCAGGAGGGCGACAAGCTCGCCGGTCGGCACGGAAACAAGGGTGTCATCTCGAAGATTCTGCCGGTGGAGGATATGCCGTTCTTGGAGGACGGCACCCCGGTGGACATCGTGCTGAACCCGCTCGGCGTGCCTAGCCGGATGAACGTCGGTCAGGTGTTGGAGAACCATCTGGGTTGGATTGCCCACTCCGGGTGGGACATCGCTGGCGTAGATGAGCCGTGGGCGAAACGCCTAGTGGAGGAAGGGTTAAGCAAGGTAGCGCCGGGTTCTCGTCTGGCAACGCCGGTGTTTGACGGTGCCACTGAGGATGAAATCTCCGGGTTGCTGCGCCACGGTTTGCCAAACCGGGACGGAGTACGGCTGGTGGACGGCGACGGTAAAGCGCAGTTGTTCGACGGTCGCTCTGGGGAACCGTATCCGCAACGCGTCGGCGTCGGCTACCTGTACATGCTGAAGCTGCACCACTTGGTGGACGACAAGATTCACGCCCGCTCCACCGGCCCGTATTCAATGATTACGCAGCAGCCGTTGGGCGGCAAGGCGCAGTTCGGCGGGCAGCGCTTCGGCGAGATGGAGGTGTGGGCGTTGGAAGCCTACGGTGCCGCTTGGGCGCTGCAGGAGATGCTCACCATCAAGTCCGATGACACCGCGGGTCGCGTCAAAGTGTACGAAGCGATTGTCAAAGGCGAGAACATCCCAGACCCTGGCATCCCGGAATCATTCAAGGTGCTAGTCAAAGAGATGAAGTCGCTCTGCCTGAACGTTGAAGTGCTCGACGAGGATGGCCGCGTAGTCGAATTGAAAGAGGACGAGGAAGTACGTGACGAGTTCAATCTGGGGCGTCGCCCTGGTTCGGACAACGGCTACGTCCCGTCTTTCGATGAGGTCTAATAAGGCTTTTAAGCCCCCCACAACTTAAAGAAGTAAGAAGTAACTGCAGCCGTTAGCTGTTCCGCAACTTAGGAACCCAAAAGGTAAACCGGGGAAGCGGAGGAGGAGAAATAGAAGTGCTTGACACCAACGCATACGATGCGCTCCGCATCGGTCTGGCCGTAGCTGAACAAATCCGTGAGTGGAGTCACGGTGAGGTCAAGAAACCGGAGACCATCAACTACCGCACCCTGAAGCCAGAGCGCGAAGGTCTTTTCTGCGAGAAGATTTTCGGTCCCACCCGGGACTGGGAGTGCGCCTGCGGCAAATACAAGCGGGTGCGTTTCAAAGGTATCGTCTGTGAACGCTGCGGCGTTGAGGTGACCCGGAGTGCGGTACGCCGGGAGCGGATGGGTCACATCGAACTGGCCGCCCCCGTCACCCACATCTGGTACTTCAAGGGGGTGCCGTCTCGGTTGGGCTACCTGCTGGACGTGGCTCCGAAAGACTTGGAGAAAGTGATTTACTTCGCCGCCTACATGGTGACGAAAGTTGATGAACAGCGCCGTCACGATGATCTGCCCACCTTGGAAGCCAAAGTGGCTTTGGAGCGGGAACAGATTGCGAAGAAGTCCACTGATGACGCGGAGAAGCGCCTCCAAAAGCTGGAGGAAGATTTGGCCACGCTGGAGGCCGAGGGTGCTAAATCCGAACAGAAGAAGCGGCTGCGGGATACCGGCGAAAAAGAGGTCAAAGCGATACGCGACCAGGCCGCCAAGAAGCTGGATATGCTGAACGCCGTATGGGACCGGTTCAAGACCCTAAAGGTGCAGGATTTGGAGGGCGACGAGCGGCTCTATGACGAGATGAAGCAGCGTTTCGGGCGCTACTTTGAGGGTTTCATGGGTGCCGAAGCCATCAAACGGCGGCTGGCGGACTTCGATTTGGAGTCCGAGTCTGAGCGGCTGCGCGACGACGTGAAGAACGGCAAGGGGCAGAAGAAAACTCGAGCCTTGAAGCGGCTCAAGGTCATCAACGCTTTCCTCTCCACCGGCAACAAGCCGATAGGTATGGTGTTGGATGCAGTGCCAGTGTTGCCGCCGGATCTGCGTCCGATGGTGCAGTTGGACGGTGGCCGTTTTGCCACGTCTGACCTCAACGACCTGTATCGCCGCGTCATTAACCGTAACAACCGCTTGAAGCGGCTGCTGGATCTCAACGCCCCTGACATCATCGTGAACAACGAAAAGCGCATGTTGCAGGAAGCCGTTGACGCGCTGTTCGATAATGGGCGGCGTGGGCGTGCAGTCACTGGGCCAGGCAACCGCCCGTTGAAGTCCATCTCCGACATGCTGAAAGGCAAGCAGGGGCGTTTCCGTCAGAACTTGCTCGGCAAGCGCGTGGATTACTCTGGCCGTTCCGTCATCGTGGTGGGCCCGCAGCTCAAGCTGCATCAGTGCGGTTTGCCGAAAAACATGGCGTTGGAGTTGTTTAAGCCGTTCGTGATGAAGCGGTTGGACGACCTGAAGATTGCGCAAAACATCAAGTCCGCGAAGCGGATGGTGGAACGCCAGCGCCCCCAAGTTTGGGAAGTGCTGGAGGAGGTCATCAAGGAGCATCCGGTGTTGTTGAACCGGGCACCAACGCTGCACCGCCTTGGCATTCAGGCTTTCGAGCCGCAACTCATCGAGGGCAAGGCCATTCAGCTGCACCCGTTGGTGTGCGCGGCTTTCAACGCTGACTTCGACGGTGACCAGATGGCAGTCCACCTGCCGCTGTCTGCGGAGACGCAAGCGGAAGCCCGCCTGTTGATGCTTTCGACGAACAACATCTTGAAGCCGGCTGACGGTCGCCCGGTGGCGCTGCCCAGCCACGAGATGATTATCGGCATGTATTACTTGACGATGGATTTGGACGGTCTGCTGGGCGAGGGGCGTATCTTCTCCGATGTGGCCGAGGCCATGATGGCGTTTGACCGCCGCGAGCTTGATGTACGCGCTAAGGTGCGTATTAAGTTCTCCGACATAACGCCGCCGAAGGACTCTGCAACTCCGGTGCGCGCCGACGGCTCCATCGTGTTGGAAACCACGCTCGGTAAGGCAATCTTCAACGAGGCGTTGCCGGACGATTATCCGTATGTGAATTATCACGTTGGCAAGAAGCAGATTTCGCAGATTGTCTACGATGTGGCCGATAACTATCCGCGCACGGTAATCACCGAAGTGCTTGATAAGTTGAAAGATTTAGGTTTCAAGTGGGGTACGCAGTCTGGCGTTACCGTGTCCATCGGGGACGTGCAGACCCCGCCGAACAAGCCGGAACTGCTGGCGGGCTACGAAAAGAAAGCCGCCAACATCAAAGCGCAGTTCGATATGGGCGCGACCACCGAGGGGGAGCGTAAATCTGATTTGGTGAACCTGTGGACTAACGCCACCGAGGAACTCACCAAAGAGATGGAGAAAAACTTCACCAAAACCAACCCAATTTTTATGATGATTGACTCCGGGGCGCGCGGCAACCTCACCCAGATGCGGCAGATTGCCGCTATGCGTGGCTTGGTGGCGAACCCTAAGGGCGAGATTATCGAGCGGCCAATCAAGTCGAACTTCCGTGAGGGGTTGACGGTTTTGGAGTACTTCATCTCCACCCACGGTGGCCGTAAAGGGCAGGCCGACACCGCACTGCGCACCGCAGACTCCGGGTATCTGACTCGCCGTCTGGTTGACGTATCGCAGGATGTCATCATCCGGGAGGAGGATTGCGGCACTGAACGCGGTCTGACTAAGGATTTGGTGACCACTGACCGCGAGGGCAACACCGTTCCGCTCAGCGCCGACCTGTTGGATTTGGGTATTCATGGGCGGTTGCTCGCGGAGGATTTGTTGGACGCTAAGGGCAAGGTCATACTCCCGGCGGGTACGGACATGACCGCTGCCGACACCAAAGCGGCTATCGCTGCGGGGGCTAAAGAGCTGAAAGTACGCTCCGTGCTCACCTGCGAGGCGGTCTCTGGTGCTTGCGCCAACTGCTATGGCCGCTCGCTGGCCTCCGGCAAGCTGGTAGACGTGGGCGAAGCCGTGGGTATTCAGGCGGCACAGTCCATCGGTGAACCGGGAACCCAGTTGACGATGCGTACGTTCCACACCGGTGGTGTGGCTGGCGAGGACATCACCTCCGGTCTGCCGCGCGTGGTGGAACTGTTCGAGGCGCGCACCCCCAAGGGTAAAGCTCCCATCGCGGAAGCCTCCGGGCGGGTGCGGATTGAGGAAGCCGAGGGTGGCCGGGGCGCTAAGAAGCTGGTCATCGTACGTGACGACGGCGAACCGGACGTGGAGTATCTGCTGCCGCGCCGCGCCCGCTTAGAGTGGGATTTGAGCAACGGCGGCAAGCGTCGTATCAACGACGGCGACCACATCGAGGTTGGCGACCAACTCACCGCTGGCACCATCGACCCGCAGGACGTGTTGCGGGTACGTGGGGTGCGCAAGGTGCAGGAGCATCTGGTGGAGGAAGTGCAGAAAGTGTACGCCACTCAGGGCGCGCCGATTCACGACAAGCACATCGAGATTATCATTCGGCAGATGTTGCGCCGGGTCACCGTAATCGACTCGGGCGACACCGACATGATGCCCGGTGACTTGGTGGACAGGCAACTGTTCGAGGCGAAGAACCGCGCCACGTTGGACGTCGGCGGACAGCCCGCCGAGGGTCGTCCGGTGCTCATGGGCATCACGAAAGCCTCGCTGGCTACTGATTCGTGGTTGTCCGCCGCGTCGTTCCAAGAAACCACTAAGGTGCTAACCGATGCCGCTATCAACGCGAAGTCCGACCACCTGTTGGGTCTGAAAGAAAACGTCATCCTAGGCAAGTTGATTCCAGCCGGTACTGGCTTGGAGCGTTACCGTTCCATTCGGGTACGCCCCACCGCCGACGCCCAACCGTTCGCGTTGGCCGACCTCTCCGGCAATCTGGATTACAACGTCCTAGACTACGAAGACCTCTACCCGAAAGACCTAGACTTCCGCGACGACTTCGAATAACCGTCCCCGGACGTAACCGGACATAATACGCAGTGCCCCCGCTAAACAGCGTGGGGCACTGTGTGTTTTGTGGGGCACTGCGTATTTTTGGCTGTGTGTTTCTGGGGGTGCTGCGTGGAGGTTAGCGGCCGTAGCGGCGTTTGCGCCCGGCGTAGGAGCGCAGCGCCCGTAGGAAGTCGATGTAGCGGAAGTCGGGCCAAAGGGCTTCGCAGAAGTAGAACTCGGAGTGGGCGCTTTGCCACATCAAGAAGCCGGAGAGGCGTTGTTCGCCGGAGGTGCGGATGATGAGGTCGGGGTCGGGTTGGCCTGCGGTGTAGAGGTGGGCGGCGATTTGGTCAGCGTCGAGGGTTTCAGCCAGTTCGGCTAGGGTGGTGCCTTTGGCGGCTTCGGCGGCGAGCAGTTCGCGTACCGCATCGCGCAGTTCGTGGCGGCCACCGTAGGCTACGGCGACGTTCACCTGTGTGCCGCTAAGCTGCGGCGGGGTGGTGGGGATAGTGGCAGCGCGCAGCCCGGCGGCGGCTGCAGGGGGCAGCAGGTCTAGGTCGCCTACCACTTGCACGTTTAGGGTGGGGTCAGCAGCGAGGTTGCGTACCAGATTGGCGATAACCTCTAGCAGCGGATGGAGTTCATCGGCGGCAGAGCGTTGCAGATTATCGGTGGATAGCACCCAAAGGGTGAGCGTATTCAACCCCAGTTCTTGACACCACCCGACGAACTGCTTGAGTTTCGCAGCCCCAGCTTGATAGCCGACGACCAACGGGGACTCTGGGGCGTTTTGCCTAGCCCAACGCCTATTGCCATCCGCAAGCACCGCAATATGCTTCGGCAGCGTGGCAGGTGTCAAGCGACGGCGCAACCAGTTGGAGTACAACCGATAGACCGGGTTCAACAATGATTCAGCCACCCCCTAAGCCTACTGGTTTGTGAGCGCCGCTCACCAATAACCCCCGCCGACTTCGCCGGCACCCCCTTTGAAAAGGGGGCAACAAACGCACTAAAGCCCCCTTCTTGAAGGGGGTGGCAGGCGCAGCCTGACGGGGGTACGCTTCTCCGTCATGGCTAGCGCGGCGTGAACGCGGTGGGCGTGATTTGCGCGGGTGAACGAGGGGCAGAGTAACGTAAAGCCCGTGAGTGTAACTACGGAGGAGTATCTGGAGGAGTTGGCTGCGGCAGCAGCACCGCAGCAACCGCTGGCGTTGCCGTATCCGGATGAGGAGTGGATGGACACCGATAAACCTCGGATGCGGGGCGTGCTGCACGCCGCCTGCACGTTGACGGCGCTGGCCGGGGGTTTGATGCTCATCTTTATGGCGCGCGGTGGGGCAGAGATTGCGGCGGCGGCGGTGTATATGGCATCCGCGCTGCTGCTCTTTGGGGTGAGCGCCGTTTACCACCTCGGCAACTGGAATAGGCGACAGGACAAGGTGCTGCAGCTGCTAGACCACTCCAACATCTTTGTGTTTATCGCTGGTACATACACCCCTATCGCCGTGGGCGTGTTGCACGGTGCCAGCATGATAGTGCTTATCAGCCTCATTTGGAGCATCGCTCTGCTGGGCGTGGGGTTGGGGATTTTCGCGTTGAAAACCCCGCGCTGGGTGCAGGCGGGTCTATACGTGGCGATGGGTTGGATTGCTGTGGGTTGGCTTCCGGCGCTCTGGGTCGCTGCCGGGTTTGAGGTGCCGCTACTGCTGCTGCTGGGCGGTCTGGTCTATACGCTGGGAGCGGTGGTATACGCCAAGAAGCGCCCCGACCCGTCCCCGCGCTGGTTCGGCTACCACGAGGTGTTTCACGCCTGTACCGTGGTGGCCGCCGTGCTGCACTGGGTAGCTATCTATCTCTCCGTGCGTTAAGCAAGTTGAGCAGGTTAAGCAAACAACTCTGGCCAGGCTATGCCGAGTTCGGCCAGCAGTTGCCGCAACAGGGGTAGTGAGAGTCCGATTACGTTGTGCGGGTCGCCTGCGATGTGGGTGATGAATGGGCCGCCCAAACCGTCGATGGTGAACGAGCCCGCTACCTGCACCGGCTCGCCGGTGGCGGCGTACCAAGCTATCTCGGCATCGCTCATATCCGCGAAGTACACCGTTGTGGTAGCAGCCCGTATCCTCCGCGTCACCACTCCAGTAGCGTCTATCACCGCCACGAAATGCCCGGTGTAGAGGGTGCCGCTGCGCCCCCGCATCTCAGAGAGCCGCTCCAGCGCCGTAGCTTCGTCGCCCGGTTTGCCATACGAACGCCCGTCCAACTCCAACATGGTATCGGCGGCCAACACTACCGTCGTATCGCCCGGTGCCTCAGCCAGCACTTTAGCCAGCGTCACTTCGCCTTTTAGCCGGGCGAGCTCGTTGACTAGGCTTTGGGTATCGGGGGCGGAAACCGTATCTTCATCCACTGCGGATATGACCACCTCCGGTGCGATGCCAGCGGAGCGCAAAACCGCAAGCCGAGCCGGTGAAGCCGACCCGAGTATTACTCGTATCATAGGTTCAGAACAGATTTCCGAGGATGTCTCCCAGCACGTTGCCGCTGCTGGATTTCTTGGTGCTTTGGGTGCTGCCGCCCAGAATGCCGCCCAATATACTGCCCAACAGCCCGCCGCCGCTATCCGCTGACTCTGACTCGTCCGCGCCGCCGCCCAGCAGCCCGCCGAGGAGTCCCCCTAGGCCGGTGTCATCGGTTTGCGTTGTAGCTTTCTTCTTTTTGGTGCTGGTGCTGCTAGTGGACGAACCGTCGCCGAACACCTTACTGGCAAGGTACGCCATCACCACCGGAGCCAGCATCGGCAGCAGTTTGGACAACAGCGACTGCTCGGTGCCGGTGGCGCTGGAGAGCGCCGAAGCCGCCTCATCAACATCGGTGCCGAGGGCGTGAGTCACAATTTTCTTGCCGTCACCCACGTCGATGGAGTCGATACTGATTTTCTTACCGCTAGCCACCGCTTTACCGGTTTCAGTGTGCTGTTGCAACGCTTTGGCTAGGCTGGCTTCGCCATCCGAGGTTGACGCGTTGGACTGCAAACCACTGAGCAGCGTCTGGATGGCTTGGGTGGACGCGGACTTCGCCTGCGTCTGACTGATGCCCAACTGTTCAGCGATACTGCTTAGGGGGAGAGACGAGAGAATGTCGTTGATTTCGCTCATGCGTTGCTCCTAGGGAGATAAGATGCGGGCATTCCGTCGCGCGCATACGCGTACAGTTTAGATGATTAATCTCGCCGTTTGGGCAAGTTATCCACGGTTCCGTAGCTGTTTGAGCCGGTAGTTATGTACGTCTAATTCGTGGGAGAATAGGGGGATGCGCATTGAATACGCCAAAGGGCATGGGGCACACAACGATTTCGTGATTGTACCGGCGCTGGACGGCACGCCCGACCTCGCGCCTGATGAGGTGCGGCTGCTCTGCGACCGGCGCGCGGGAGTGGGTGCGGACGGGGTGCTGCGGGTGACGTATGGTCGTCAAATTGCCGATTGGCAAGGGGATCCTGACCTGCTGTTTATGGATTACCGCAACGCTGACGGTTCTCCCGCCGCGACCTGTGGCAACGGATTACGGGTGTTCGCGCATTACGTTTTGGAACATGGTCTTGCGGTTGGGCCTGAGGTCACTATCGGCACCCGTGCTGGGCTATACACCGCATGGAAGCTCGCAGATGGTCGCTATAAGGTGAATATCGGCAAAATTACAGTGGCGAACAGTGACACTTGGACGGGGTTGGACGAACGTCGCTTCAAGGCGATTGCGGTGAACGTTGGCAACCCGCACGCCGTGGCGTTGTTGCGCCCCACTGATTCGGTGGCGGCGCTTGACCTCAGCGAGGAGCCGGATTACGACCGTGCTGTGTTCCCGCAGGGGGTCAACTGCGAGTTTGCCCGCGCCTTAGCTCCGGGTCTATTCGAGATGCGGGTGTACGAGCGCGGTGTGGGCGAAACTTTGGCCTGCGGTACGGGAGCGGTGGCCACCGCAGTCGCGTACGCTCATAGTGCAGGGCTGATCGGACAAGAGTTGAAACTCGCTTTCAATATGCTCGGGGGAAGGCTGGATATAGAGCTGAACGCTGATTCGCAGGCGTATCTCATCGGCCCAGCGGTGATTAACGCGCATGGAGTGTTTGAGGGTACGGAGTGAGTATGGGTGATGATATTTTGGACGAGCTAGACGAACTATTAGATGACGAACCATTAGATGACGAACTGTTAGATTGGGACGCGCTTGATGCCAGCGACGGTGAACTAGACCTAGATGCGCGCAACTCGCTGCGCCGCGTGCCCGGGCTCTCCACCGAACTGAGCGACATCACCGAGGTCGAGTACCGGCAGCTACGGCTGGAGCGGGTGGTGCTGGTCGGCGTTTGGGCGAGTGGCACCGAGGAGGAGGCCGAAAACGCCATGCACGAGTTGGCGGCGTTGGCTGACAGCGCCGGGTCGCAGGTGTTGGACGCGTTCATTCAGCGCCGCAAGCGCCTAGACCCAGCCACTTACATCGGGCGCGGCAAGGTGGATGAGGTACGCGCTGCAGTGCGCGCCGCCGGTGCCGATACGGTAATCTGCGACGGCGAACTCACCCCAGCACAGTTGCGCAACCTAGAGGATCGCATCAAGGTAAAAGTGGTGGACCGTACCGCACTGATTCTGGACATCTTCGCGCAGCACGCCAAGAGCGCCGAGGGCAAAGCGCAGGTGGAGTTGGCGCAGTTGCAGTATTTCAAGCAGCGGCTACGCGGCTGGGGGGAGTCGCTTTCGCGTCAGGTCGGCGGGCGCGCCTCAGGAGGTGTCGGCATCGGCGGGCGCGGCCCCGGCGAGACCAAAATTGAGACCGACCGGCGCCGTATCCGCACCCGTATCTCACATTTGAAACGTAAATTACGTCAGCTGGATGCGCAACGTGCCTTGAAGCGGTCGGAACGGCAACGCAACCTAGTGCCATCAGTGGCCATCGTCGGCTACACCAACGCCGGGAAATCTTCACTGCTCAACCGGCTCACCGCCGCCGGGGTGTTGGTGGAGGACGCGCTGTTCGCCACCCTAGACCCGACCACTAAACGCGCCAAAACTGCGGACGGACGCGGCTATACGCTCACCGACACCGTGGGTTTTGTACGCCATCTGCCGCACGAGTTGGTGGAAGCGTTCGCGTCCACCTTGGAGGAAAGCGCCCAAGCAGACCTGTTGGTGCATGTGGTGGACGGCGCAGAGCGCGACCCATTGGGGCAGATTGCTGCGGTGCGGCAAGTGCTGCAAAACATCGGCGCCGCCGCCCTGCCCGAGATTCTGGTGGTCAACAAAATCGACGCCATCACCGCAGAGACGCTGCGCGACTTAAGCCGCGCCCTGCCGGATGCCCTGTTCATCTCCACGCTGAGCGGGGCGGGGTTGGATACACTGCGCGCCGCCATTGAAGCGGCACTGCCCGCCCCCGATGTGGAGGTGAATGTGGTGGTGCCGTGGGCGCGCGGCGATTTGGTGGATCGTATACACCGTAGTGGGAACATCATCAGCAGTGAGCATGTCGCCGCCGGGACGCTGATACGTGCCCGAGTTCACCCGGCGTTGGCTGCAGAACTGGACGCTGGGGCGCAGCCTGTAACGGTAGGCTAAGCGTATGCCAACGCAACCCGTATCCGGTGGAGTGCAACTCATCGAGAAATCACTGTGGGATGAGCGTGACAACGGGGCAGCGTTGACTCGGGCGTTGCAGGGAGTGGCACCCGCGATGGAGGTTGATGCGCGGCTGAGCGCCGATGGGGTGTTCCTCCTCTCGCACAGCGACACCACCGCTTCCGGGAAAAGCATCAGCAGTTCCACAGCCGCCGACTTGACCGGCCTGAGCGGATTAGCGGAGGCGTTGCCGTTGCGTGCGGCGCTTGAGGTGCTGGCTGCCCATCCCGACAAACACCTAGTGGTGGAGGTGAAAACGCTGGGGGAGTCGTCGGTGCAGGAGAATAATGCGGAGCGTTTGCGCGCTTTGGCGTTAGCTTCCGGGGTTGCGGAACGTATCACGATTTCGAGCCTTTCGCCCAGCATACTGCTGCTGGTGCATCGGGTGTGGCCTGAGGTGCCTTTGATACTCAACGCCGCTATCGTCCCGGTGTTCTCGTATCCCACCGGTTGGTTTGGGCGCCTAGTGGCGAAGCGTTTACGCGCTGGGCGCGGCTATCTTAAGCTCGGGTTCCGGCAGAAATACGTCGTGCTGGCGACTGGGGAGGGGGCGCTGACCCGCCCCAGAGTTCAGGGCGCCGATGGCGTGGACGGCGACGTATCGTATGCCCTAACTGAACTGCCAGAAGCGCTGTTGCAGGTGTTACGCGACCAAGCGGCGCGCGGGGTGCGCTTCGGCGGGGCGGTTTCGGTGGCGAGCGTGACCGCGTACTGCAATGGGCTGCGGCGCATAGTGTTTTTGCGCGGATACGCCGACCGCATCCACGCCCAGGCCATCGCGGCGCTGCATCAGCGGGGGGTTAATGTACAGAGCACCACTTGGGGCGCTATCAATACGGAAACCCGGGTGGCTGACTGGCAACCTGTAACGCAACTGCGGCGCTTGTTGGCCGCTGGGTTCGGCAGAAACGATATGGTGTATACGCACGGCATT